>CAJKFZ010000009.1 GCA_905199285.1 uncultured Ruminococcus sp. | reverse complement strand
TTTAAATTTTATTTAATATTAACAGCCATGATTCAACATCCTTAGCTATTAACATTTTACCAAAATTTTATTAATTATTCAAGTTTTTTTTTAAAATCAATCAAAAATTCAGATGTTATACTAATTATTGTATCATTCTTTAGTGCAATTTGCCATAAAAATCATTTTTTGTTACTATTTTCATTGTTAAAATCACACATGAGATGTCTTTATAACTTTAATACCTATAACAGTAACATCATCGCTTTTTGAAGAGGGATTGAACACTTCGGATTTAATGCATATCTCGTCAACCATTTTTTTCAAGTCGCTGCCGCTCAAAAGAAGTTCTTTTATAAAGCTGTAAGCATTTTCACTGATTCCGTCGGAAAACATAATAATAATGTCACCCTCCTCAAAATCATAGCTTCTTGAAAACGTATCGGACTGCTCATAAATTCCTATAGGGAAAGTTGGCGATGAAACTTTCATAACGCTTCCCCTATGGCGTATGAGAGTGGCAGTCGCACCGGATTTTATAACGGTCAGACCGCAGTTATCGAGGTCTATCCTTACGGCGTCAAGAGTTGCAAAAGATTCATCATGGGATTTAGTCAGCATAATAGAATTGATCAGCTTTATCGCCGAGGAGTAATCCGCACCGCTGCTTATAAGACGGCGGAACATTCTTACGACTATTCTTGATTCAACAGCAGCATTCTTTCCGCTTCCCATACCATCGGAAAGAATAACGTAGCTTATACCTGTTCCGTCGCTGAAAATCATGGAAGTATCGCCGTTTTCCTTTGAATTATCTGCGCACACCGACGCTCCGTAAACCTGAAGCGAATACTCCGGACGTTCAAAAAGCCTAAGCCGAACCTCTTTTCCGGAGTTGACAGGATCAGCGCAGTCAAGGGGAATTCTCAGCTCATCCGAAACAAGATCGCAGATTCTTCTGATACTTTCCGGAGCATCCTTAAAGGGAAAATAGATCTCTGCAAGAAGTCTGTTCCGTGAATTATAGTAAGCAATAACGCTGTTTGTTTTAAACCCGAATTTACTCAGTTTTGTTCTGATTATCTTGCTGATAGGCTCTGAATAGCGCACATCAACACGTTCACCTGCTGCCGCTGCGACTTCCTCTATAATTTTTATTTGTTCTGAAAGAAGCTTTCTGCTCTCGGAATAACGCATCTCAAGAAGCTTTGCCGTAGCTTTTTCTCTTGCCTCTCTTTCAAATCTATCCCTGAGTTCACTTTTGTGAAGACAATCGGTAAGTTCATAAGGAAAGTTCTCTTTTGAAAACTCAGTAAGCTGCGAAAGCTTGCGGAATCCTCTAAGCGTGCTGTCATAATCTGTTTTCCAGCAGGAAAGCCGTCGAAAACAGCGTGAGCATATCTCATTAGAACTGTCCTCCGATTCATTTTCCTTATCGGAATTTTGTGAAAGCATTTCCGCAATTTTCTCGGATTCTCTGCGAACATTTCCTATTGAATCGGAAAGGAAGCTCATCCGTGAGCTTAATATTTCCGGCAGAGCCGATGTGGAATCTTCTCCGATTATAACCCACTTATCTGAATAATACGGTGCAAAAACGAGAAACAAAGCTGCTCCGCAGGCTATATTCACCATGCTGCTTACACTGTCGAGAGAAATTCCAGTAAGCATCATCATTATAAAATTCAATCCGACAAAAAAAGCGGCAGCAACATTTATTTTCTGCTTATAAAGATAACCGGTGAGAAGACCTGCAGCCGGAAGCAAAACCACAGACATACCGCATGATGACGAGGAAAGAAACGCACCGCAGGTAGTAAGCGCACCGCAAAGCACTCCTCCTGTATGTCGATAAAAGTAAGCTGCTGAAAGCGTAACTGCCGCTCCCAGAACGATTCCGATATTTACCAGAGGAAAACGTACAGAGCAAATCGAAGCCATAAGTAAAGTATAAGAAACAGCGTAAGCACATCCAGACGGAGCGGAAAGATCAACGGCCTTTTTGGTACGAAGTCCCGTTATTATCAGCGAAACAGAATACGACGTAAAACCTGCAAGAGCTCCATAAAAAACGTAAAATATCAGCTTATATAAAACCTCGCCTATTAGCATTGAAACGGCAGCTCCGGAAACAAAAATTCCCACAAAAGTTATAATACCGCAAAGCCTTGGATTATTTTTCGGTTCAAGGAACATTTTAAGTATGAGAATTATAACCATTGCCGCAATTTTTACAATATTTCTACCAACAGTTCCGCCAATAATGCTTCTGACTAGACTTCCGGTAAGCACTGCAGCCGAAGAAGGAAGACCGAGTCCTCCGGTGAGAGCAGCATCCGCAAATGATGAAACTCCAGCCATGCTCGTTCCCGAAAGCATAAAACCTGCCGCAGCTGAAATCACAAAAGCACCAATTGATACTATAGCTGAATCAGTATAATTTTTTACTTTTAACATCCAATCACCCTTAAAGAAAAATGTAATTCATATTATACCATTTTTCTTTGGCGAAGTCTGTCGATTTCAGTTATCTGCTCCAATATTAATTTGAGATCTCTCTAAGCTTCAATGAAAAATTGATAAGCTGCTCCATATCAAGCTGTTCCAGCCTTGCATTTTCGCTAAGACCAATTCCTGCAAGAGCCTCATACACATCGCTTTTGGGAATACCTGCAAGCGAAGAAAGAGCATTTGCCGCAGTTTTTCTTCGCTGTGAAAAACCGCTTTTTACTATCTTGAAAAAGAACTTTTCACTCTCTTCATCAAGTCTCGGAACGGGATTTGGCTCGATTTTTATAACTGCTGAATCAACATTGGGCGCAGGCATAAAGCTTCCTCTTGAAACGTCAAAAATCTTTCGGACAGTTCCGTAATAATTTACCGCAACCGTTATTGCTCCTGATTCTCTTGTACCGACTTTTGCGCAAAGACGCTGCGCCGCTTCTTTCTGAACCATAACCGTTATTGATTCCACAGGCAATCTGCTCTCCAACAGGAGCATTATCACAGGAGAAGTTATATAATATGGAAGATTAGCGCAGACCGCAGCTTTCATTCCGGCAAATTCTTCCTGAATAATTCGCTGTAAATCGCACTTCATAACGTCCTCGTTAAAAATTCTGATGTTATCGAACTCATCAAGCGTTTCCTCTAAAATTGGAAGAAGTCGCTGATCGATTTCAACAGCGCAGACCTTATCCGCACGTTTCGCAAGTTCAGCAGTCAGAACTCCTATTCCCGTACCGATCTCAAGGATTCCAAATCCCTGCCGAGCATTGCCGTTTTCAGCTATTTTAGGACATATATCAGGATTTACGATGAAATTCTGTCCCAATCCCTTTGAAAAGCTGAAACCATGCCTTGATAAAATCTCTTTAACCGTGCCTATATTTGTTAAATTCATAATTTATTTCTCCTGAATACTGTTACGTTCCTTCTGCGAAAATTCCGACTGTTTTGCGTTATTTAATTTGTTCAGATCGTTCACAAGATAGTCTGTTGACCTGTAAGCCCGCTGAAAATCCGTATCTTTAAAATAAAATTTCAAATCAACGAATTCGCCGTCTATGATAATGTCAAGCTGTTTTATCTGCCTTCCGGGATGCTTTTCTCCGGCATATTTTATGTAAGCGTCAACCTCGCTGCGCTCCATTTCACCGCCTATAACGTTAATTTTCATAGTTCACCTCCAAATTTTTCAAAACAGCCTCAGCACATTTCATGCCATCCACAGCCGCCGAAACGATTCCTCCAGCATATCCTGCACCCTCTCCGCAGGGAAAAAGTCCTCTCAAAGAAACAGACTGAAGATCCTCTCCCCTGTTGATTCTCACAGGAGAACTGCTGCGGCTTTCGATTCCTGTGAGGACAGCCTCCGGCGAGTCGAATCCACGAAGCTTTCTGCCCATTTCAGGAATCCCAATTTTTAACGATTCACACACAAATTCGGGAAGATAATCCTCCGGCGAAGCAATTTTCACTGCCGGACTATAAGACGGTTTAACGACTGAATGGCCCGATTTTCCACCAAAAAATTCACCAACGCTGATAATTGGAGCGCTGTAATCAGAACCGCCTGCTATAAAAGCTTTTTCCTCAAGTTCACGCTGAAAATACATACCGGCAAGAGGATGATCGCTGTCATAATCACTCGTATCGACATTGACGAGCAATGCGCTGTTGGAATTCTCGGCATCCCGTGCAAAACAACTCATACCGTTGACCGCAAGCCGACCGGTTTCAGACGATGCCGCAACAACTTCTCCTCCTGGACACATACAAAAAGTATAGAGTGTCCTGCCGTTGGGAAGATGAACAGCAAGCTTATAATCCGCCGCTTTAAGAGCCGGATGACCAGCAAAATCGCCGTACATAGCCTTGTCTATATCTTCTCTGCGGTGCTCTATCCTGACTCCGACAGCAAAATTTTTCTGCGAAAGACTGATTTTCCTATCATACATCAGCTCAAAAACATCCCTTGCACTGTGACCTGAAGCGAGAATTACATTTTCCGATTCGATCTGATAGAGTTTGCCGTCTCTTTCATATTCAACAGCTGAAATTCTGCCGTTTTCCGCAGTAAACGAGCAAAATCTCGCTCCGAAAACAACCTCTCCGCCAAGAGAAATAACACGCTTGCGAAGATTTTTCACCACATTCCGAAGCATATCCGTGCCAATATGGGCTTTCGCAAGATATAATATCTCCTCCGGAGCTCCAAATTCGACGAATTTTTCAAGAATCCAGCCTATCCGCTTGTCCTTAATACCTGTAGTGAGCTTTCCGTCTGAAAAAGTTCCGGCTCCGCCCTCTCCGAACTGAATATTGCATTCTGTATCGAGAACACCCTCGCTTCTGAACCGCTCAACTGCCTTGCATCGAGAATCGACATCTGCTCCTCTCTCAAGAATTATAGGCTTTGCTCCTGCCATTGCAAGAACAAGAGCAGCGAACATTCCTGCCGGTCCAAAGCCGATTATAACAGGTCTGGTATTTAAATTTTTAACGGGAACTATTTTATATTCATATTTTTCCGCAGGAACAGCGTTTTTTAGCGTTTTCAGAAGCTTTTCCTCACCTTTTGCTTCTATATCGAGTGAAATTATAAAATGAACATCGGACTTTCTCCGTGCGTCAACTGATTTTTTTGATAAACGAACACTTTTCAGCCTGTCCGACTTGATTCCGAGTTTTTTTGAACAAAGTTCCGGCAAAGCTGTAAAATCAAAATCAAGAGGAACTCTTATATTGCCAACTCTTATCATAATCTTTCTCCTCTCAGTGATTCAGCACAATTTTGTCCTGCCCAAAGTCCCGACGACCAAGCCCACTGAAGGTTAAATCCACCACAGTCACCGTCTGCATCGAGAATTTCTCCGCAGAAAAAAATACCTCTGTCCAACTTTGATTCCAGTCTATCATCAACACAGTCACCGTGAATTCCTCCGGCTGTGACCTGAGCATTTTTCCACGGCGAACTTCCTGTTATACTAAATTGAAATTTTTTTATTTTTTCCGCAATATTGGTGATTTCCTCTTTTTTAAGAGTAGATATCGTATCTGACAACGAACGTGAAACAGCTTTCTTGACGATAAAAACCGCAAGATTTTTCACAAAAAATCCAGTCAGCAATTCATCAATAGAACGCTCTGCCCGCTGTTTCTTAACGATATTAAGATAATCCGTGATCTGCTGCAAAGTCATATCGGGAGCAAAATCAATGTGCAAAGCAAGACTGCCCTCGTACTGCTGAAAAAGTCTCGCAAGATTGAACACACAGATTCCCGAAAGAGAGTTCTCCGTGAACTGTATTTCGCCAAATTCCTCTTTAAGTTTTTTTCCGCCTGAAAATGCAGCAACACACCCCTTTGCACGAACGCCTTTAAGTCCCTTAACGCTTTCTGTAGACACTCTGAGTGGAGTGATCGACGGACAGATTTTTGCCGTTTTATAGCCCCTTTCACGAAAAATGCGCATTACTGAACCATCAGTTCCAAGCTGGGGAGCAGCATAACCTCCGGCAGCGATCACAACTTTTCTGCATGAAATTTTATCCCCATTTGAAGATACAATCTCATAGATTTTCCCTTTTTCAATTGAGACAAAATCAAATCCGCATATTTCAGTTATATCAAGCTCTGAAAGCTTCATACGCAAAGCGCTGAGAACCGTTGCTGCGCTCATACTTCGTGGATAGAGCCTGCCCTGTTCGTCTGCACAGCAAAGGACTCCCATATCCATGAAAAATTCTTCTGCCGAGGGAGCAGCTTCAATTATTTTCATAATATTTCTGACCGAGCCGTGATAATGTTCCGGCAGAATCGACTGATTGCTGAGATTGCACCGTCCATTGCCCGTTGAAAGAATTTTCCTTCCAATCCTGTCAAAACGTTCAGCGATCACGATTTTTGCCAACGGACAGGCTTTTTTTGCACCTATCGCAGCAGCAATGCCTGACGCTCCGCCGCCGATAACAACTATATCCGCATACATACTTTGTCACTCCTTTTAAGCCGGAACAATATCAATAACTGCAACTTCCGGTCTGTTATTGAATCTTACAGGAACGGGAGCGTCGCCGATTCCAGAAGTTATAAACATAGCTCCGCCGTCATAGTTGAAAAGTCCTTTATCGTATATCGTAGTACCCTTTAAAGTAAGCTGAGGAAAAAATTTTCCGTAATCTGAGGAATAAACCGGACCAAGATCAAACGGAAGCTGAACCATTCCCCCGTGAGTATCACCACAAAGAGTAAGATCCGCACCGAATTTGGCAAAATCATCATAATTAGGAATATGCGCAAGGAGAATATTAAAACAGTTATCGTCGATAGTAAACGCATTATTTAAGTCAAAAGTTGAACTGTAATAAACATTATCAATACCCATTATTCTCAAACTGTTACCGTTTACATTGATGATATCGCTCCGATAATTCATCACTTTCGCACCGGATTCAGCTATTTTCTCGATATATTTTTCACTTGTATCATGCTCTCCGGTCACGAAATAAACCGGATATCCCTCGTTTACAATGTCCTCTGTAAGATCGACAGCTATCTGTATCATATCCCATGAACTTCCGGATGTATACATATCTCCGAGCATGACAACGATATCGGGATCGGACTTTTTGATTTTTTTAATTATTTTTTTGTTGCTTATTCCGTGAGACGACGCATGAAGATCGCTTATTGCCGCAATTCTCACAGGAGCTTTAATTTTAGGCGATTCTATACTGATTTTTGTTATTTTTAAAGTATAATTATTAAACCACCATACAAAAGCAAGCAAAATAATTACTGCACAAATTCTTCTGAAACGATATTTTGATTTTGAAGTCTTTTTCTGCTGTCCGCTGTTTAAAAAACCTCCATGTTCTGTCACGAAACCACGTCCTTAATATGTATATCAAGCTGATTATACGGAATTTCAATGCCGTTTTCATCAAATGATTCTTTAACAGCTTCAATAATATTATATCTTGCCATATTATAATCATCATTTTTAACGAAAACCTTTACATCAATTGAGACCGAACTTTCGTTATGAGAAGTCATACGAACTACAGGCTCAGGAGTTTTTAGGAACAGACTATCTTCATCAATTATTTTAAGAATAAGTTCCCTTGCCTTTCTGAAATCCGAATTATAGCCGATATCAAAAGTAAGGTCTATACGTCTTTCCGGACTTTCAGTATAATTGATTATTTTAGCGTCAGAAACCTTACCGTTAGGTATGAAAATAGTCTTGCCATCGAAAGTTGAAATTTTTGTATAGAGAATGCTTATCGACTTAACTTTACCGACAGAGCCGTCCAATTCAATGGTATCGCCGGCAACAAAGGGTTTAGAGAAAAGAATAATGAATCCTCCGCAGAGATTTGAAAGACAATTCTGAAGCGCAAGGCTGACTGCGAGTCCGGCAGCGCCGAATATTGTGATTATCGAAGACATCGGAACGTTCAGAACTGATAAAACCATTATTATGACGACCATATACAGAATTATTCTTATCAGCGATACAAGAAAACTTCTTGCTGCACCGTCGATATTCGATTTTTTCAGAGTTTTTTTCGCAAAACCCGAGGCGAGCCTTACAATAAGCATTCCGACTACCAAAATCACAACAGCCATTATCAGTGAAGGTACGGCATTTTTTATATGTATTATCATACGTTCAAGCAGCGTTGCCGTTTTGGTGACCTGCTCCTGAATCGTAGCATGAGTCGACTCGGTTTCGGTTATTTTAGAAACAGCAGCAGAAGTTGTTGCAGTCATTTCTTCAATTACGGAAGTAAGTGTTGTTTCATTCATTTGATCATCTCCAGAATATACTTACTACATTATAACAGATTAATTTAAAAAGGTCAAATTCAGATTTATCAATCATAAATTTTCATAATTCCGTCCGAAAGCTTTTCCATAATTCCGAGAACAGATTTTATTCCGTTGTCGCAATATTTAAAATAGGTATAATATCCGCCATAGATCATATATGTCATCATCATTCTGTTTTCGATATTAGGCTGATATTCGGGGTAAACACTGTGTATAACAGCCATTAGTTCCTCCTCGAAAATTGAGAGGAAGCTTCCGCTGCGGCTGCCTTCAAAAAGAATTTTTATGAGCTGTTCATTAGCGGCAAAAGCGTCGCCAAGCTCTCGGACAAATACTCTGTTATTGCGGAAAAGAGCCTCAGGATGCTGAATGCTGTGAAGAGTAGACTGAACAACTTCACGCTCAAGAGTTTCGGACAAATCGTAAATATCATGATAATGAAGATAAAATGTCGCCTTGTTTATCTCAGCAAGCGAAGCAAGCTCTTTTACGGTTATTTTTTCAAGAGGTTTCTGTGAACGAAGCTTTAAAAATGCATTTATGATACTTCTTTTAGTTTTTTCCACTCTGAGATCCATAGCAATATTCCTCCGTACCTCGACAAATTTAGACAAGTGTCTATTAAACGACTGGTGTAAAAAACTGATTATTGTAATATGACGTTTTTTGTCATATAATAAATGATAGCTTTTGCTGAATTTAATTATAATATAAATTTTGACATATGTCAATAAAGCTTCAGGAGTTGATTTGTAATGGATATCTACGGTTTTTATAAGGGAGAGGATTTCTCCGCCTATGAATTTCTCGGCGCACATACATCTGCAAAAGGAACAACATTCCGAACATACGCGCCGAATGCATCCAAAGTCTCGCTGATAGGCGATTTCAGCGACTGGAAGGATATACCTATGGAAAAAACAGCCGACGGAAATTTTTACGAGGTATCCGTCCCGAAAGCTAAAGAAGGTATGCGTTATAAATTCCGCATTTACGACAGACAAGACAAATTTATTGACCACTGCGATCCCTACGGCTTTGGCATGGAAGTTCGTCCCGGAACCTGCTCGGTTATAAGAAGTATATCCGGCTATCGCTTCAAGGACTCCGACTGGATGAGCCGCCGTACCGACTTCAAGGACAAGCCGATGAATATTTACGAAGTTCACCTCGGTTCATGGAGACAGAAGCCTGCTGAAGAAGATACCGCAAGCTGGTTCACATACTCGGAAATAGCCGATCAGCTTATCGCCCATGTTCTCGAAAACGGCTACAATTTCATCGAGCTTATGCCGCTTAACGAGCATCCCTGCGATGAATCATGGGGATATCAGAGCACTGGATTTTTTGCTCCGACTTCACGCTACGGAGCGCCGAAGGGGCTTATGGAATTTGTTGATAAATGCCACCAAAAAAATATCGGAGTTATAGTCGATTTCGTTCCTGTACATTTTGCTGTCGATCATTATGCTCTCACAGAATACGACGGCACTAAGCTTTACGAGTATCCCAGTGATGATATCGGCTATAATGAATGGGGAAGCCGCAATTTCATGCATTCCAAAGGTGAAGTACGTTCATTTATCCAATCAGCGGCAAATTACTGGCTCAGCGTTTACCATTTTGACGGACTGCGTATGGACGCTATCCGCAACATGATATATTGGAATGGCGATGAAAGCCGTGGTGAAAATCGCTGTGCCATTGAATTTTTGAAATCTATGAACTGCGGACTAAAAGCAAGACATCCCTCGGCGATCATTTCAGCGGAGGATTCCTCTGCGTACCCCAAGGTTACCGCTCCTGTTTTTGACGGCGGGCTTGGATTCGATTATAAATGGGATCTCGGCTGGATGCATGACACACTTGAATATTTCCAGAGCTCACCAATATACCGAAGCGGAGAGTATCATAAACTCACATTCTCCATGCTTTATTTCTATAACGAAAAATTTATTATGCCATTTTCGCATGACGAGGTAGTTCACGGCAAAGCGACTATCACCCAGAAAATGCACGGACAATATGAGGATAAATTTCCTCAGGCAAGGGCAATGTATATGTACATGATCGCTCATCCCGGCAAAAAGCTGAATTTTATGGGAAATGAGATCGCTCAGCTCCGTGAATGGGATGTAAAGCGGGAACAAGATTGGGATATGCTGAAATACCCTCTTCACGATTCGTTCAACCGTTATATTAAAGAATTGAATCACATTTACCTCAAATACAACGCTTTGCATTACGATTACGACCCGACTAACTTCATGTGGGAAGATTGCAGCAGTACCGACCGCTGTGTTTATGCCATAAGAAGAAAAAGTGCGGACGGAGATATTCTCGCCATTCTCAATTTTGCCGATTGGTTTCAGCCTGATTACACCGTCACTGTCGGTGAAGGATATAAAGTGAATCTTCTGATTGATTCCGACAATCAGATCTACAGCGGTTCTACTCCCGAAGGACAAACTGCCTTCAAATACTCAAAAGACAAAATTAATATGGATATTCCTCCATACAGCGGAGTTATGTTCCTGCTTACAAAAAAGAAATAAAATTTAACGCTGCTGCACTAAAATGATAGTGCAGCAGTTTTATTTTTAAGGCAACACTGCTGACGTGCAAAGCCGTCAGGCGTGATTTATTCAGTGATTCCTTAAGTCTCAACATCCTGCAAATACATTTTCAATTCCTGCTCCGTATCAAAAGCTATCCCCTCACGAAGCTGCTCACGGTCATATTCGGGAAGAAGCGAAACACTGTAGTCTAAATAACGGTAAGGCTCTGCCATTCCACGGCAAAAAATTGCAATTCTGCCCTCATGTTCCTTTAAAATATACAATGGATCATCCTGTTCTTCCGTAGCCGCAGCGGCAAGCTTGGTGTCTATCCTTTTCTGACGTATAGTCTGCCCCAGCGTACATATGACCATAAAGCCTGATATGGTCAATGCCGTAAGCACCGTGAAATAAATTCTCTTATCAAAAATCTTCCTCATCTTTCATGCTCCTTTGCCGAAATAATTGTAAATAGTATTGCCGTTTTTTTCTATATTATACAAAAAGGTGATTTTTTGAAAAAAGCTCTTAACATCACCAAAAAAATATGGTATAATATACTATGTATAATTATATGAAAATCTTTGAAAGGAGCTGTTTCTCTTTTATCAGAGAAACTCTGGAAAAATGAACGATACTATTTTAAACGCTCCGCTTCAGCCTTTCGGCGAACCGGCTGGAGAAGGAGAGGTCAGAACAAGTCCGCCGCCCAAAAAGAAGAAGAAAAAGAAGCACAGTCTTCCTTTCAGAATCTTCAAAAAACTTCTAACAGTTATTGCAACTACCCTGCTCTCGCTGTTTCTCGTCATGATAATAACAGGAACAATAGTTGCGACCGCCCTTACGGTCTACGTTCTCGACTTTATGGACGACAGCACCACCATCACTTTTCAGGAGCTTGAATCCGGAAGCGATACGTTCTTCTACGGACTTCAGACCGATGAAAACGGCAACGAAAAAATCGTACAGCTGCACAGAATCAAGAATACTGTTCAGCGTATTCCCGTTTCCATCGACAAAATTCCGCAGCACGTTCGTGACGCATTCGTTTATACCGAAGACGAGCGTTTCTACGTTCATGACGGTGTAGACTATAAGCGAACGTTTTCGGCTTTCCTGAATATGTTCCTGCATTTCTACGATACGAATCAGGGCGGTTCGACCATAACGCAGCAGCTTATCAAGAATCTTACCGGTGACGATGAACAGTCCCCTCAGCGTAAGATACGAGAAATTTTCAGTGCAATGCAGCTTGAAAGAACCTACTCCAAAGACGAAATTCTTGAGGAATATCTGAATTATATCGGCTTCGGCGGAGCTTTCAACGGTATCGAGACTGCCTGCATCAATTATTTCGGAAAAACCGTTGACGAGATAACGATTCCGGAAGCAGCCGTCCTTGCGGCTATTCCGAAAAGTCCTAATGAATACGGTCCGTTCGTGAAATATCACGAGGACGACGACCCACGAAATCCGGTTCTGATAGACGGACGAGCCAATAATAAAATACGTCAGAGATACGTTCTTTATAAGCTCTATGAAAACGGCGCAATTACTTATGACGAATATCAGGAATACCTCAATACGCCGATAATTTATACCGATTCAGAGGAATATCTGAGGGAACATCCGGAAGATGCTGTTGAACAGCTTGAAGATGAGCAGAAAGTATATTCATGGATGATAGATGCAATCTACTATGAAGCCGCTAATTTCCTTATGGAAGAATTAAATATCGAAGATCAGCTTGAAGCTATCAACCGCATAAACAGCGGCGGATATAAAATATATTCCCGTGTTGATGAGAGAATGCAGGAATATGTTGAAGAAAAGTTCCTGAATCTCGATAATATCGTACCGTCCGACAGTGTAAGAAAATGGGTAGATATAGACGGCGACGGTGAAATTGACGATAGTGAAAGCCTCCCCCACGTTGCATTTGTAGCTCTCGATTACGACGGTTCAGTCAAGGCGGCCGTAGGTAACTGGGGCGAGAAAAAAGACTCGCTTATTACAAACTATGCCGTTCGTGATAAGCGTTCCGTCGGTTCAACTATCAAGCCTGTCTCAACATACGGACTCGCTCTTGAAACAGACGAGATACACTGGGGTTCTGTTTTTGAAGATAAGGCTGTTATGGAAATAAACGGAAAGCCTTGGCCGACCAACTACTCCACAGGCGACAATATCTACATTACCGGAGAAACCAACTTCATGTACTACTTCCTCCAGAAATCATTCAATACCGTTCCGGCTCAGATCTGTCAGACGCTCACTCCGAGTGCAGTATTTAAATTCTCTACAGAAAAACTCGGCATGGATCTTGATCCATATGATGAAGCAATCTCGCCGCTCTCTGTCGGCTCACTCACATATGGTATTACCCTTGAAAACCTTGTAAACGCCTATATTCCTTACGGAAACGAGGGAATCTACAGCGAAGCTCATATTATAACCAAAATTGAGGATAGCAATGGTACGGTCATCTACGAAAACAACGGAAATCCACGTGAAGCTGTAAGCTCTGAAACAGCATGGGTAATGAACCGTCTGCTTAAAAATGTAGTCGATAACGGTACAGGTACTAAGGCTCAACTCAATAATAAGGTCGTTTGCGGCAAAACAGGTACTAACGAAAACTGGTGGGATCTTACGTTTGTGGGACTTACAAGAGACTTCGTAAGCGGAATAACTATCGGTTATAAGGGCTACAGAGAAGATATGCAGCTTCCGCTTTCGATCAATTCCGCACAAATATGGAAAAATATCATTGGAGATTATATAGATAACGAATACATTGATACTCCGGCAGATTTCGATCCTGTAAAGGGTGTTATCGAATCGCCGTGGTGTACTCAGACGGGAAAAATAGCCGGTCAGTATTGTCCGAAGAGCAGTCAGATGGGATACTGGAAATCAACAAATGCGCCGACGTGCGATGGATCACACTGGGTTGCTCCGGATCCTACAGAAGATCCTAATAATAATGATCCAAACGAAAATCAGACCAGCGGTGAAAATCCAGGCGGAAATCAGACCGGCGGTGAAAATCCCGGCGGAAATCAAAACGGAGGAGAAAATCCCGGTGGAAATCAGACCGGAGGAGAAAATCCGGGCGGTGAAAATCCCGGAGGCAACCAAACCGGAGGAGAGAATCCCGGCGGTGAATACGGAGAATGGTAAGCAGGTGATTTTAATTTGAATAATTTAATAAGACTTTGCTGTCCATGCCATTTTGGTCTGGAGAGTGTGTTAAAATATGAAATACTCAAGATCGGCGGAACCGACCTTAAAGTCAGCGACGGAAAGATAAGCTTCAGCGGGGATGAAAATATCCTCGCAAGAGCTAATCTCTGTCTCGCAACCGCTGAACGAGTTATGATAGAGCTTCTCGAATTCAAAGCTACTTCCTTTGAAGAGCTTTTTCAGGGAGTCAAATCTATTGCCCTTGAGCAATATATCGGCAAAGACAACGCTTTTCCTGTTAAGGGATATTCGCTGAATTCCACGCTTCACAGTGTTCCGGATTGTCAGGCAATAATAAAAAAAGCAGCGGTGGAGCGTCTTAAATCGAAGTACGGAATAGGCTGGTTCAGCGAAAGCGGTCCGGCTGTTCAGATAAAATTCAGCATCCTTAAAGATGTTGTAACGATCTATCTCGATACAAGCGGCATCGGACTTCACAAAAGAGGATACCGCCGCAATTCAAACGCTGCTCCTATAAAGGAAACGCTTGCGGCAGGAATCATAGACCTTGCCCGTGTAAGACCTGATTCGATCGTCTGCGATCCATTCTGCGGAAGCGGAACATTGCTTATCGAAGCTGCTTTAAAGGCTTTGAGGATAGCTCCCGGAATAAACCGTAGGTTCGCAGCCGAAAAGTGGGGAAGTATTGATTCAAGCGTCTGGAGAGAAGAACGCAGCCGTGCTATCGACAACGTTGACCGAAGCGCTAAATTTGAGGGAATCGGTGCTGATCTTGACGATGCCGCTGTTGCTCTTACACTTGACAATGCTCATAAAGCAGGAATAAAATCACGTCTGAAAATAGAACAGGCTGATATTTCCAAATTTCATCAGCCGGATAATTCTATCGTTATCTGCAATCCTCCGTACGGAGAGCGACTTCTCGAACTGCGTGAAGCCGAAGAAATTTACCGCCGCATGGGAAAAGTTCTCGGCAAAGGCGGCAATAAGCAAAGCTACATCATCTCTCCGCATGAACAGTTCGAGCAATATTTTGGCAAAAACGCTTCAAAACGCAGAAAACTTTACAACGGCATGATAAGGTGTCAGCTTTATATGTATTTTTAGGAGATTTTAATGGACATTATTTTACTTATTATCGGTATCGTACTTATAATTCTTATGCTCGCAATCCTCATGAAGCTCAATTCGTCAAAAAGCTCCGACAGCGATGTAAAAGCTATCGTTCAGGCTGTACGAAATGAAAATGCTTCCTCTGACAGGCTTCTGCGTGAAGAAGTCGCATCAAGCGTTCAGACGAGTGTCAAGGCTCTCGGAGATATGCTTGCATCAACTCAGAAAAATTCCGGCGACGCTGTGAACGAACAACTTAAACTGCTGGAAAACCGTTTTAAATCGCTTGAAGCAAGCAACGAGATGAAGCTTGACTCTATCCGCTCTTCCATGACCAAGCATCTTATAGGCATTCAGGAGGAAAATAACAAAAAGCTTGACGCAATTCAGACTACCGTAAACGAAAAGCTCGAAAATAAAATGAACGAATCCTTTAAGCTTGTCAGCGACCGTCTTGAACAGGTCTATAAGGGACTTGGAGAAATGCAGAATATCGCATCAGGAGTCGGAGATCTTAAAAAGGTTCTCTCAAATGTAAAAAACCGCGGTATTCTCGGCGAGATACAGCTCGGGGCAATTCTCGAAGATATACTCGCTCCTGAGCAGTATGAGAGGGATATCGCTACTATCCCGAACAGCTCCAACAGAGTTGAATTTGCCGTAAAGCTTCCGGGAGGCAGCGATGATAAATGCATTTATCTGCCGATAGATTCAAAATTCCCCGGAGACACCTTCGCTGCTCTTCAAGACGCATATGATTCCGGAAATCAGGAACTGGTAGCTTCGGCGAAGAAAAATCTACAAACCGTTATCAAAAAATGTGCAAAGGATATACGTGATAAATACGTTGAAACGCCTTATACGACCAATTTTGGAATTATGTTCCTGCCATTTGAAGGACTTTACGCAGAGGTTGTAAACAGCGGAATGCTTGAAGTTCTCCAACGTGATTTCAACATCAACGTCTGCGGTCCGTCAACCATGGCAGCTATGCTTAATTCGCTCCAGATGGGATTCCGAACGCTTGCTATACAGAAAAAAAGCAGTCAGGTCTGGGAGATCCTTGGCTCTGTCAAATCGGAATTCCTTACCTTTACTAAAGCGCTTGAGGATACTCAGAAACATATCAAAAAAGTGGACGACGACCTTGAAAAACTTGTCGGAGTCCGCACACGCCAGATCAATCGTAAACTGAGTGCAGTTGAAGCCATTGACGTATCGTCCGGCTTTGAAAGCCTGCCTGTTGATTAAAATGAATTGTGGATTCAAACGGAAACTTCTGCATCTTTTCTATCCTACACGATGTCCGATCTGCGGAGAAATTATAAATGCCTCTGAAAGCTTCTGTGGCGAATGTTATAAAAACATCAATCACTACACCGGAAATTTTAAGGTAATAAACGCCAAAAGTTTCACTGCCGCATTTGTCTACGATGAAAATATCACTCTGGCGATAAATCTTCTCAAAGACGGCATCTGCGGAAATGCTGATTTTGCCCTTGGAAGCGCACTCGCCAACAAACTTGAAAGAAACGGAACTGCTGAACTTATTGACGTTATAATTCCGGTTCCGATGTACAGCTCCGACAAAAGAGCAAGAGGATATAATCAAACAGAACTTATAGCAAAAACGGTCGGAAAAGCTCTTGACATCCCCGTTTCCACACAAGCTGTTATTAAAGTCCGCAGGACTGCTCCTCAGAAAAACCTCAACAGAATTATGAGAACGCTAAATATTCTGAAAGCATTTTCCGTTGCAGAACCCAAGGCTTTAAATGGAAAAAGCGTTCTCATTATCGACGATATCTGCACAACAGGAAATACTCTTGCAGAAATCGCAAAAATTCTTATAAAAAGCGGAGTAAAAGAAGTTCACTGTGCAAGCTGCTGTAAAACTCCTCCTACGAAGAAAATCAAATATAAAACAAAGGCTGTTTCAAATTAATGAAACAGCCTTTTTGGCGTCCCAAAGAGGAGTCGAACCTCCGGCCTGCTGCTTAGGAGGCAGCCGCTCTATCCTACTGAGCTATTGGGACATTAATATTTATTATATAACACCAAACTCTTACGAGTACATTTTATTTTACCACACCTTTGTTTGAATTGCAACTACTCAGAATATATTTTATTATTTTACCCAAATAAAGTTTAGAAAAATATTTCTCTTTTTTTGAAAAAATACTTTTATTTTAGGAATAAATGTGTTATAATAAAGTGTGTATATTTACCAATCATTTACGGAGGACAAAATGCAGAAAAAAATACGGGAACTATCTCACTATTCAAAAGAAAAATACCTGATGGCATTCCTTCTCGGATTCGGCTGTCTGTTTATTTCAATTGTTCCCATTATGATTTCAAATCGAGGATATTTTATATATTCCGGTGATTATAATGCCCAGCAGATACCGTTCTATAATATGGCAAACGATACCGTCCGAAGCGGCGGAGCTTTCGGTTGGAACTGGCTTACTGACCTCGGTTCGGATTTTCTGACTTCTTATTCATTCTACCTTTCCGGAAGTCCTTTTTTCTGGCTTACAACAATTCTCCCAAGAGGTCTTGTAACATACTCAATGCCTGTTTTACTTGCAGTAAAGCACGGTCTTGCTTCATTGACAGCTTATGCATATATCCGACGTTTTGTACGCAGCAAAGAGGCATCCTTAGTCGGAGCGCTTTTGTACGCTTGTTCCGGATTTCAGGCTTTCAATATTTTCTTCAACCATTTTCAGGACGTTACTGCATTTTTCCCTCTTATGCTTATTGCAATGGAGGAAAATATAAATAACGGTCATAAGGGTATTTTTGCTTTAACTACAGCTCTTATGGCAATTGTCAACTATTATTTCTTCGCAGGTCAGGCGTTTTTTCTCGTTCTGTATTACCTTTTCCGTATGAAATCTCCTGATTTCAATACATCGTGGAAAAAGTTCTTCGGACTTGTTTTTGAAGCCGTTGCCGGAACTATGATAGCCGGATTTATTCTTGTACCGTCTGCACTGGCAATAATTTCAAACCACAGAGTGAGCAGCTTTTCATACGGTCTTGATATGGTTATCTATGATGACAACACTCTTATCCCGAGAATTATCCAGTTTTTCTTCATGCCGCCCGATACTCCGGCAAGACCTAATCTGTTCTCATCCGAATATGAAAAGTGGGCGTCTATCGGAGGATATCTCCCCTTATTTTCTATGGCTGGAGTTATCGCATTTGTTAAAGGAAGAAAAAAACACTGGGCATCAAGACTTTCCGTCTGCTGTGTGATCTTTTCATTTATTCCGATTCTGAATAGTCTGTTTCAGGCGGTAAATTCCTATTACTATGCCCGATGGTTTTATATGCCGATATTGATTTTTGCAATGATGACGGCGAACGCTCTTGACGACGAAGACGCTCCGCTTGATTTCGGCTGGAAAATCTGTGCCGGAGTTCTTGCCGCATTTGCAGTTATCGGAATGCTTCCTATTGCAGACGAAAATGACAAACCGCTTTTCTTCCGTCTTCCTGTCTATGCTACGTATTTCTGGATAGTTATCGGAGTTGCGACAGCCTGTCTTATCGCATCTGCGATTTTATTCAGACTAAGAAAAAAGAACCGGCCTTTTATGCAGCTCAGCGTCTGGATGACAGCTTTTGCCTCAGTCGTATGTCTGATGACCACGCTTTACTATACAGCAGCTGATATACCCTCGGCAAGACTCTATACCGATGCAGCGGTAAACGGTGAAATATACGAATCAGTCAGCGAAGATAATTTCTTCCGTATCGACATCTCCGAAGACTGTGATAACTATTCCATGCTTTGGGGATTACCGAATATGCGGGCTTTCCAGAGCGTTGTAAATACCTCCATTATGGACTTTTACCATGAAATCGGATTGACTCGTGACGTTGCTTCAAGAGCGAACATCGAGCATTATACTCTCCGTGGACTTTTCTCGGTAAAATATTATTACAGAGAACTTTATGACAATAAAACATATGAAGAAATAAAAAGCACACCTGAAACAGATTCTTCTGCTGAACCTGAAGATGAATATAAAAATGCAGATATAACAAAAGAGCTTCCCGGATTTGAATATATCGGCACAAACGAATACTTCGAGATCTATGAGAATAAGCTTTATATTCCCATGGGATCCCCCTACGGAAGCTATATTTCAGAGGAAAATGCAAAGAAAAAAAATAACTCCGAGCGTGAAAAAACGCTTATAAACGCTCTTGTTCTGAGCGATGAACAAATTGAAAAATATTCCGGTATTCTCATCAAATATGATAACAATGAAACGCTTTCAAAACAGGATTACATCAGCTCATGCAAAGAAAAACAGAAAAATGCGTCATCCTCTTTCAGCTACGATCATCACGGTTTCAAGTCTGAAATAAACCTTGAAAAGCCTCAGCTCGTATTTTTCAGCGTTCCCTACAGCGACGGCTGGGAAGCCTATGTAAACGGCAGAAAAACTGACGTTGAAAAGGTTTCATATGGTTTTATGGCTGTAAAAGCGGACGCAGGAGATAACGAAATCGTTTTCAGTTACAAAACTCCCGGACTAAAAACAGGAATTATCATAACAATTTCGGGAATCATGCTTTTAGCAGGATACATCATTATCTGCCGCATCCCAAAGAAAAAAGATAAAAATAACTCTGCCGATCACACACGTTTCTACGATTACACCTCATGCCACAAAGTCAGTGCGTCACAGGAATACTGCCGGAAACTTTCAGGAAAGGAATAAACAAAATATGGAAAATAATCATCTTGCAGAAAAAACTGTATCAAGCGATATAATATATGAAGGTCCTATTTTTACAATAACTCATGATACCGTTGAACTGGAAAACAAAAATACTACGGTTCGTGACGTTCTTCTTCATCACGGAGGAGTCTGCGTGATTCCCATAACCGACAGCAACGAGATCTACATGGTAAAACAATTCCGTTATCCGTTCAGAACAGTGACCATTGAAGTCCCTGCCGGAAAACTTGAAAAGGGCGAGGATCACAGCGAATGCGGAAAGAGAGAACTTCTTGAAGAAACAGGCTGCGTTTGCAGCGAGTACATCTATCTCGGCGAAATGTACCCTACTCCGGCATACAACAGCGAAATAACCCATATGTATCTGGCAAGAGGTCTTGAATTTAAAAAACAGAAGCTTGATGAAGACGAATTTCTCGACGTTGTCAAACTGCCTCTTTCAGAAGCTGTTGGCATGGTTATGAAGGGTGAAATCAAGGACGGAAAAACCCAGATAGTGATTCTGAAAGCCGCAAGAATTCTCGGAATATGACCATTCAGCTCGGAAAACGGAGCAATCTGCTAATTTGAAATTATCATCATGTTTAACCCATATGTTATAAAAAGCATATGCATATAATGATGCTTTGATAATTATAATTTTCCGATAATTCGGAAATTCACTCTGATAATGAAAGGTGAAGTACTTTGGATAATAACATTTTAAACGGAAAAAAACATATTCATTTTATCGGCATAGGCGGTTCGGGAATGTATCCGCTTGCTCAGATACTGCATTCACAGGGATATTTTCTTACCGGTTCGGATAATAACGAAACCGAAACTCTTGAAGCTGTCAGAAAAATGGGAATTCCCGTATTCATCGGTCAGAAAGCCGAAAATATTCAGGGAGCAGACCTTATAGTCCACACCGCTGCCATTATGGAAGATAATCCTGAACTTATGGCTGCAAGACAAAGCGGAATCCCTGTTCTCGAAAGAGCGGACCTTCTTGGAATCGTCACAAGCTGGTATGACAATGCAGTTTGCGTTACGGGAACTCACGGAAAAACTACAGCAACTTCAATGATAACTCAGATTCTCTATACAGCCGGAGTTGATCTGTCAGCTTATATCGGAGGAAAACTCCCCTGTATAGGCGGAAGCGGAATCGCCGGAAAAAGTGATACCCTCGTGTGCGAATCATGCGAATTTGAAGATCATTTTTTAAAGCTTTCGCCAGACATCTCGGTAATTCTCAATATTGACGCCGATCATCTTGATTATTTCGGAACGCTTGAAAATATCAAAAAATCATTCAGAAAGTTTGCAGAAATGACCTCTAAGATCCTTATCGTGAACGGTTCGGATAAAAATACCATGGACGCCGTCAGCGGTCTTGAAAAGAATATGATAACGTTCGGCTCGGACAGCTCATGCGACTTTTATCCCGAAAATGTCAACCATGAAAACGGTCTGCTTACAACTTTCGACGCAATGTATAAAGGCGAAAAACTTGGAAAGATTACCCTTCACGTTGCCGGCATACACAATGTTCTCAATTCGCTTGCCGCTGTTGCTGCTGCACATTATCTGAATATTAATTTCGCCGCAGTTCAGAAAGGTCTTGAGGAATTCCGTGGAGCAAAACGTCGTTTTGAAAAACTGGGTGAAGCAAAGGGAATAACTGTAGTCGATGATTATGCCCATCATCCAACGGAGCTTGAAGCGACTCTCAGAGCTGCAATGGAAATGAATTTCAATAATGTCTGGGCAATTTTCCAGCCGTTCACTTTTTCAAGAACGAAGCTGCTCCTTGACGATTTCGCAAGCGTTCTTCAGATTCCTGATAAAACCGTTTTAACTGATATTATGGGCAGCCGTGAGAAAAACACATACGGTATTTTCACACGTCACCTTGCAGAAAAAATCCCTGAATGCATCTGGTTTCCGCAGGATGAAAACGCTGAATGGACCGATGAAAGAAAATATTTCAACTTCAGTCAGATTTGCGATTATGTCTGCGAAAACGCAGAAAGCGGTGATCTTATCATCACACTCGGCTGCGGAGATGCATATAAAATAGCTAAAATGATATTAAACAAACTCAGCGAGGAGGATTAATTATGCTGAAAGAAAAAGAAATTGCTGTTTTCAACTATATCAAGAGCCGTCTGAGCGACGGAATATCGCCCTCTGTAAGAGAAATTATGGATTATATGGGCTTTAAATCGACATCAACCGCTCATAGATATATTGAAACACTTGTAAACGAAGGACTTATCGAAAAGTCAGGTAATCTTAACCGTACTTTACGTCTACCTGGAAGCGGAGCAGCATCGGTTCCGATAATAGGAACCGTCACAGCAGGTCAGCCTATCACTGCTTATCAGGATATAACAGGATATGTCGGATTTGAAGCAGGTTCATATGATCCAAACGACCTTTTCGCTCTTAAAATCAGGGGCGAGAGCATGATAAACGCAGGTATTCTCGATGGCGATATAGTTATCGTTAAACGTGATTCCTATGCGGAAAACGGAGACATTGTCGTTGCTTTCATTGACAGGAGCGACGCAACTGTTAAAAGATTCTTCAAAGAAGACGGACACTTCCGCCTCCAACCGGAAAATGATACAATGCAGCCAATAATAGTCGATGAAGTAGAAATACTCGGTATTGTAATCGGTCTGAAAAGATATTATTGATTCATAAAAAAATTTCCGGATTTAGGCAAATATTAATGCTGAAACAGCAATAACGATCAGATTCAGACAATTTTCTTTGAAAAATATTCAAAAAAACTCTTCCAAATTAAAGAGAAATGTTGTATAATGAAGAATGGAGCAAATTTGCTCAGAAAGGAAGATACACAAAATGCTTAACGACGTTAAAGTTATTATCTGCGGTAAAGAATATAAAATTAAAACCTCAGAATCACCGAATTATGTTTACGCTCTTGCAAGAGCGCTTGAATCGAAAATAAACGAGATCATGAATTCCGGAAGCGGCTCTTCGCCTTATACAGCCTCGATCATGGTTGCGCTCAGTCTTCTTGACGACCTGAATAAAGCTAATCAGAGACTTGATAACATCCGCAGCCAGACCAAAGAATATGTTGATGAAGCAGGAAAAACACGCATTGAACGTGATTCTGCTCAAAAAGAGATCGAAGTTCTTAAATCTAAGATCGTCCAGCTTGAAAATATGGTCAAGCTCAAACAGCTCAAGGACAGCATCTGATGAGCAAACCGGAAATTCTTGCTCCAGCCGGAAGCATGGAAACGCTTATCGCTGCCCTTCGGTCTGGTGCGGACGCTGTTTATATCGGAGGAAAACAATTCTCCGCAAGAAACAGCGCTTCTAATTTCACTAACATTGAAATTTCAGAAGCTTCCGTCCTCTGTCATAAATACGGTGCAAAGCTTTATCTTGCGGTGAATACTGTCATAACAGATGACGAAGCAGAAGATTTCTGTGATTATATCAAATTTACAGCTTCTGCCGGAATCGACGCATACATTGTTCAGGATATCGGATGTGCGGAGCTTATAAGACGCTGTGTTCCGGATGCGGTGCTTCATGCCTCAACGCAGATGTCCGTTCATACAGCCGCCGGAGCTGCAATGCTTAAAACTCTCGGATTTACAAGAGTAGTGCCGGCAAGAGAACTTGACCGTAATGCAATTGAAAAAATTTGCAGAGAAGATATCGAAACGGAAATATTCGTTCACGGAGCATTATGTATGTCGGTTTCCGGACAGTGCTATATGTCATCGGTTATCGGCTCACGCTCGGCAAACAGAGGTTGTTGCGGTCAGGCTTGCAGACTGCCGTTTTCTGCTTCCGAAAACAAAAATGCAGCAGCTTTATCCCTGAAAGATCTTTCTCTTCTTCCGGATTCTGTTCATCTTGCCGAAATCGGAGTCGATTCCCTTAAAATCGAGGGACGGATGAAACGTCCTGAATACGTAGCTTCGGCTGTCTCAGAACTAAAGAAATCCCTTGAAGGACAAGCTCCGGATATGGCGCTGCTGAAAGGAATTTTCTCCCGAAGCGGATTCACAAACGGTTATTTTTCCGGAGAAAGACGTAATATGTTCGGCATAAGGGAAAAAGAAGACGTTACTGCTGCAAAGGAGCTTATTCCGAAAATCCATGAACTTTACCGCTTTGAACGAAGAGTACATGGAGTGAATTTTCATGCCGTTATCAAAAACGGTATGCCGACAAAAATTACGGCGGAATGCTGCGGTATCAGCATTGAAATTCAAGGTGATATCCCTGAAAAAGCCATGAATCGCCCGACAGACATTGAAATGCTTAGAAAACAGCTTTCACGTCTTGGCGATACGGTCTTTTTCCTTGAAAAAATAACCGCCGAAATTGACGACGGACTTATAGTCCCAGCAGGAAAACTTAACGAAATGCGCCGGAATATAACAGAAAGACTGACAGAAAATATCATACATAAAAATACTCCTCGCTATCAGATCACGGAATATTCTCCTCGTTTTCCTGAGAAAACTTCCGATATAGTGTCAAAAAAGCTTCCTGTGCGAATATTCTGCCGGAACTTGGCGCAAGTGAAAACAGCAGCTCAGATGTCGGAATTTCTGATAATTCCGGAAGAGATCATCAGCAATGAAGTTATAAATATTGTCGGAGCAGACAAAATTATTGCCTCTCCCCCACGTTTTATTTCCAACGAGGAAAAAGTTATTTCCCGTATGAAAACGCTGAAGGATATAGGAATCGACCGTATATTCTGTCATACTCTCGACAGTGCGGCTATTGGAAAATCGCTCGGACTCCGTCTGCATGGAAGCTTCACTCTAAACGTCTGCAATTCTTTCGCAGCAGAAAAGCTTAAAGAAATCGGTTTTGAGGACTGCATTTTCTCTTTTGAGCCAAAACTGGATCATTTTGAAAAAGTCCGGACTACTCTCCCGATCGGCGCATTGATCTACGGAAAAATTCCTCTGATGCTAACCAGAAACTGTCCTATAAAAAATGAAATCGGATGCAGTAAGTGCCATCGAACCATCACGGATCGAACCGGAAGAAAACTCCCTGTTGTCTGCTCTAAAGATTACGTAGAAATACTGAATACGGATGTTCTTTATATGTCGGACCGACTTGCGGAATTCGGCAATAATATCAGATTTGGATATGTTATTCTTAATGATGAAAACGAGGAGCAGACAAAGCGGGTAATTGCTGGTTTTAAGCCTTCGGGAAATATTACAAGAGGACTTTATTACAGAGGTATTTAGTATGAAACTAACTTTTAAAAAAATAAAAGAAAACGCTGTTATCCCCTCCCGTGCGACATCCGGAAGCGCAGGACTGGATATATGCGCCTGTATTGACGAACCGATAACGCTTGAATCCGGAAAAATCAAAATGATTCCAACCGGAATAATTTCCGCTGTTGATGAGGATGATATTGCCCTGCTTATCTATCCACGTTCAGGACTTTCATCAAAATTCGGAGTTTCTCTTGCTAACTGCGTAGGAGTTGTGGACAGCGAC
>CAJKFZ010000008.1 GCA_905199285.1 uncultured Ruminococcus sp. | reverse complement strand
TTGACGGTATTGAAGTTCCGTTCAAGGCAAGTGCTGCTGTGCCTCGCCTTTATCGTCTGAAATTCCACAGGGACATATACAAGGACTTCGCTGCACTTCAAACAAACGTCAAGGAGGGCGATGAGGAAAACTCTGCACTTGATATTGAGAGCCTTGAAGTTTTTGAAAATATAGCTTTCATCATGGCAAAACACGCTGACCCTGAGAACGTTCCCGATAATCCCGATGACTTTTTGGAGCAGTTCAACACGTTCAGTATTTATGAAATTCTTCCGCAGCTGATTGAACTGTGGGGACTGAATACTGCTACGCAGATAGAATCTAAAAAAAACATCGCCAAACTGACCGCCCGATGACAACACCGCTTTTTCTGTTACGCTGTGTACAGTTAGGTCTATCCCTTAGTGAGCTGGATATGCTCACCATCGGACTTGTCAATGATATGTTCAGCGAACGTGAAAGGGACGACTATTCGGGCTGGACAGAGATAGCTGGACAGGATGATTTTGACCGATTTTAAGCATATTTTCGGTGCTGTATGAACGGAGGTGAGATCACATGGCAAGCAGAATCAAAGGCATCACAGTCGAAATCGGCGGCGACACTACCAAGCTTTCTAAGGCTTTGGAAGGTGTCAATAAAAACATCAAAAACACCCAGTCACAGCTAAAAGACGTAGAAAAGCTGCTGAAACTCGACCCAACCAATACGGAACTTCTTTCGCAGAAGCAGAAACTGTTAGCCGATGCTGTTTCCTCAACAACCGGCAAGCTGGAAACCCTCAAAAAAGCAAGTGAACAGGCGGCAGGAACAAAGAACAACTACGATGCGTGGAGGGCAAAGTATGACCCTATCAAGCAGAAAATCAATGAAACAGAAACCAAACTGAAAGACCTTAAAGAGCAGTCCAAAATCGCCGATGAACAGCTTTCTAAGGGCGAAATATCGCAGGAAAAATATGATGCCTTACAGCGTGAAATCAAGGATACCTCCGACGAATTAGCATCTCTGAAACAGTCCGCAAAAGATGTTTCTGACGAATTCGGAAATCCAATCAGTCCTGAACAATATGACTCATTACAACGTGAAATTATTGAAACGCAGCAGGATTTGCAGAATTTACAGCGTGAAGCTGAAAATTCAAGAACTGCCCTTGTGAAAATCGGTGAAGCTGGAGAGGTACTGAAAAAAGCCGGAGACAAAATTTCCGGCACAGGAGAAAAACTACTGCCGATCACCGCAGGTGTGGCAGCCCTGGGAACGACCGCCTCTGTAAAATTTGCTGAAGTGGACAAGATCATGCAGCTCACCAACGCCACGATGAAAAACACCGAAGAACAGGCAGATTTGCTGGATAAGGCGATGAAAGATGCCGCATCAAATTCCACGTTCGGCATGAGCGATGCGGCAACCGCAACCCTGAACTTTGCCCGTGCAGGCTTGACGGCAGAAGAAGCCGCTGCCGCCCTTGCTCCTGCCATGAACTTGGCGGCTGGCGAAGGCGGAAGTCTGGACACGGTTTCGGCAGGACTTGTCGCAACGATCAATGGTTTCCACGGTTCTTTTGACGATGCTGCAAATTATGCCGATGTGTTCGCCGCCGCCTGCAATAATTCCGCATTGGACATCGACAGTCTGTCGCAAGCAATGTCCGTCGCTGCTCCGATTTTCTCGACAGCAGGTTATGAAGTAAACGATGCTGCTCTGTATATGGGTGTGATGGCGAACAACGGTATCGAAGCCGAAGTTGCCGCCAACTCCCTGAAAACAGGTCTTGCAAGGCTTGTCAAGCCCGCCAAAGAGGGTGCGGCAATGATGGATGAACTGGGAATTTCCGTCACCAACGCTGACGGTACGATGAAAGATACCATCACGATCCACAAGGAACTGAATGAAACTTTTTCACAGCTTTCAGAGTCCGAGCAGATCGCCGCAGCTTCCGCTATTTTTGGCAAAAACCAGATGGCACCGTGGCTTGCTTTGATCAACACAGCCCCTGCTGACGTTGAAAATTTGAGCAGCTCTATCAACAATTGTGCAGGCACAACCGACGAAATGGCGGCGGCAATGATGAGCGGTTTCGGCGGTTCAATCGAACAGTTGAAATCGTCCATTGATGTTCTAATGACATCTTTGGGACAGCTTCTGGCAGAGTATTTAACCCCAATTATCGCCAAAATTCAGGAATGGGTCACGAAGTTTAACGCTCTGGATGACAGCACAAAGCAGACCATTATCAAAATTGCCCTGATTGCAGCGGCTTTAGGCCCGCTTTTGATTGTAATTGGCAAAACGATCTCAACGGTCGGCACACTCATGCAGTTTATCAGCAATATTCCGACATTTATTGCAGGTGCGAAATCAGCTTTTGCGGCTTTAAGCGGTGTGATCGGTGGCATTTCTGCCCCTGTCGTTGCCGTTGTTGCAGCAATTGGCGTGCTGATCGCGGCATTTGTGAATCTGTGGAAGAACAACGAGGACTTCCGCAATAAAATGACTGCAATATGGGAAAAAATCAAATCTGTTTTTGAAAATCTGATCTCCGGAATTGTTGACAGGCTGAATGCTTTAGGCTTTCATTTCGAGGATTTTAGCGATGTTGTAAAAACCGTTTGGCAGGGCTTGTGTGATATTCTCGCTCCTTGGTTCGAGGGCGTTTTCACCTATATTGCGGAAACTTTCGATGTTATCGTTGATGTGATTCTTGGAATCCTGGATATTTTCATCGGGCTGTTTACAGGCGACTGGGAACAGCTATGGAACGGTGTCAAGGGTATTTTTGTCGGCATATGGGACTTTATCAAGAATTGCTTTACGAATATTGTCAACACGCTGAAAGGCATTGCAGATGTATTCCTTGGGTGGTTTGGTACTTCATGGGATGAAGTATGGACGGCGATTAAAGATTTCTTTATCAATATCTGGAATAACATTTCTTCCTTTGTTTCGGGGATTTTCACGTCTATCAGCAATTTCTTTACAACGATATGGACGGGAATCCGTGACTTTTTCGTTGGCATCTGGACAACGATTTACACCAGTATTTCGGAGAAAATCACGGCAATTCAAACTGTTATCACGACCGTTTGGAACGCTGTTTCAACGGCGATTTCTACAGTATTGAATGCAATCTGGACAGCGATTACCACAGTATGGCAGACGATTTACGACTTCATTTCTCCGCTTTTAGAGGCGTTTAAATACCTGTTTGAGACCATTTTTCAGGCGATTCACATTATTATCAGCAATGTCATGGACTGGATTCATGAAAAGATTCAAGCTGTTTGGAATGCCATTTCTACGGCTGTTTCAACGGCAATTAACACGATTCACAATGTAATCACTACCATTTGGAATGCCGTTTATGGCTTTATTTCGGGGATTCTGAATTCTATCTGGTCAGTGATTTCTTCTGTCTGGAACACGATAAGCGGTACAGTTTCAAGCGTTCTGAATGCTATTTCCAACACTATTGCGACCATTTGGAACAGTATCAAAACAACAATCACCAATGTAATGAATTCTATCAAAACCACGGTCACAAACATCTGGAATAACGTAAAATCGGCGGTTTCCAATACAATTACAGGCATTAAGGATACAGTCGTTAACGGCTTTAACAACGCTGTGAATTTCATGAAAAATCTCGCGAGTGAAGCGTGGAGTTGGGGTGCTGACATTATCAATGGCATCGTTGACGGTATCAAATCCAAAATTCAGGCTGTTGCCGATGCCGTGACAGGCGTTGCAGATAAAATCAAAAGTTTCCTGCACTTCTCCGTTCCTGACGAAGGTCCTCTGACCGATTTTGAGAGCTGGATGCCGGACTTTATGCAGGGCTTAGCGGACGGTATTTCGGCAAATGCGGGGCTTGTGGGCAATGCCCTCAGCACCTTCGGCACAAATATTACAACAGCTCTGACAGATACTTTCAAGACGGCGATGTCAAATATCGTTTCGGTTGTCGGGACATTTATGCAGGACACGCTGACGGAAGCCACAAACATCTGGAACAGCATTCAGGCAAATATGAATGCCGTGCTTGCCAATATCGGAAACGGCATAAAATCGGGATGGAATGCAATTACAACGTCAATCGGGACTTCCCTTGAAAATATCAAGACCGTAATCAGCACAAGCTGGACTGCGGTCAAAAATATTGTTACTACTGCAACTGACGGTATCAGAAATGTGATCTCAACTGTATGGAACGGGGTCAAGTCATTCGTTTCTACGGGTCAGATCAACATTAAAAACACTATTTCATCAACATGGACAGCTATTTCCGATGGCGTGAAGAATACGGTCGGTGCTGTAAAAAATGCAGTTTCTTCCGCTTGGAACGCTATGCCCGATTTTGTCAGAGGTGCAATGAACAATGTCAGAGACACGGTTTTCAGTATCTGGGATAATGTGAAAGGTGGTGTTTCCGATAGGCTCGGCGGTATCCGTGATGCAGTTTCGAGCGGACTGAATTCTGCTGCCGACTGTATCAGGAATATCGTCAATTCCTCATGGCAGTGGGGTTATGACATCATGCAGAACCTCATTAACGGCATTCGTTACATGATTGGAAATCTGATCAATACGGTGGCTGATGTGGCAAATTCTATCTGGGAGTATCTGCACTTTTCTGTTCCCGAAAAAGGTCCTCTGACAGATTTTGAAAGCTGGATGCCCGACTTTATGAACGGTCTTGCCGACGGAATCAACCGCAACAAAAAGCTCATCACAAAGGCGATTGGCGGTGTAGCAAGTGCGATGCAGTTATCTCTAAATGCTGATATGAGTGGCATTTCTTCCGCTATGCAGAACAGCAGTCCGACAAGTACGATCATCAACAACTATAACAATGACAACAGTCGGACAGTAAATCAGACTAATAATTCGCCGAAATCGCTGTCACGGCTGGAGATTTATCGGCAAACACGGAATGCTCTCAAGACATGAGAAATGGGACTATGTGTCCGGTTTCTTGAAAGCGTTAATTACAGCAATCCGTTTTTCAGCTTCAATATTCTACCCTCTATTTCTTTTATTACCTTTTTGAATTCTTCATCCGTTTTTCCGGTAGGATCTTCTAATCCCCAATCATCATCGAATGGTCTGCCTATAAACGGACACCCAACATCACATCCCATTGAAATTGCAATATCGGGAATGGGTATTTCATCAAAAATCTTGCTGTATTGGGTTAGCTCCATGTCAATACCGTAAAGTTGTTTCATAAGTCTTACAGCATCTTGATTTATCTGCGGTTTTGTTTCTGTACCTGCGGAATAAATGTCAAAAACATCACCTGCAAGATGTTTTCCGAGAGCTTCTGCAATCTGACTGCGGCAAGAGTTATGCACACAAATAAAAGCAACCACCTTCTTTTGCTTTTTATAAAATGGACATTTTTCTTTGATGCATTGCTGATTTTTCGCACTGAAGCTACATTGGATTCCAGTGCTTTCTAATTTTACATCATAATTTTCATTGATATGGTCAATCGCTTTCTGAAAACTCAGATACGCATCTCTCTTACAGCATCTCGGTCCTCCTACTTTTGACAAACAGGATAATGCTTCTGACGTGAATTTCATATGTTTTCCCCATGCAGAATCTGAACTCAACGGACCGGTAGAATCAATAATGGATAGTGCAGCACCCATTGAACTGACGGCACCACAAATACCCCACATACCACAAGTTGCTCCGGGCATTTGTAGTCCTCGTTTCATAAGTTCATTTAAACTTATTTGTAAGTCTATTTTCCCGCCTGCATTGTGATAAGCTGTTAACAACGCTGCACCGTCTAACACATGATGTTCCGGTCCGTGTATTCTGACAAAGTCCATATGCGCAATGTGATTGAAAATTTCTATAGGATTTCTGCTTGTTTCCTGTAAACAATCATTTATGATCTTCTTTGCAATCTTTTCCATAGCTATTCCACCTTTCCCAATGAACTGACATGATAACAAAATTCTTTCCAGGTATTCTCGTTTACCGAGTAATGATGCCATTTTCCTTCTTTTCTGTCGATCACAAGACCGCATTCACATAAAATTTTCATGTGATGCGATAATGTTGGTTGTGTGATATCAAAAGCCTCTAGAAGTTTACAACCACACTTTTCTCCATCGAATAGCATTTGAATGATACGCAAACGAGAATTGTCTCCCAATGCTTTGCATATTACAGCTATATCCTTAGTATTCATATTCCACCTCACATTGATATGTGTCTATGTGTTTATTATAGCACATACATAAACACTTGTCAATACGTTTTTGATTTTTTCACCCAAAAGGAGTGATTTCTGATGTTCTACTCACTTATTCTTGAAAACGAATCAGGTCAGCAAATTGATCTCTCACAAACAGCAAACCGCTTCCTATTCTCAAAAATAGAAGGACTGAATCCGCCTGCCGGAACGATCAGCACTTCTAGTTATGCAGGAATGGACGGTTCGTACCTTAATAATGCCTTTATCGAAAAGAGAAATGTGGTCATTCCCTTTGAAATGCGTGGATTTGGTGTGGAGAAAAGGCGGCATGAGCTGTACAAAGTGGTCAAGCCCTCACGCTATGTCAAGATATATTATTCCACAAAAAATATCTCCGTGTACGCCGAGGGAATTGTGGAAACGTGCGAAATGGAGAATTTTGAGCAGCTAACAAAAGGACAGATTTCCATTATCTGCCCCGATATTTACTGGTATTCCACTGAAACGCAGATTGCCGAATATTCGCAGATTTTAGGTGCATTTCACTTTATCTTTCCCGACGATGACAAGCCATTTCCGCTGGGAAAATACAACACCAAGAACATGATGACCGTGGTCAATGACGGCGATGAGGTCGGATTTACGCTTGAAATCAGCGGAGGTCCTGCAATCAATCCAACGCTTTACAATGCTGAAACGGATGAATATATGCAGATTCAAGGCGGAATTCTGGAAGGTGACAAAATCACGATCACGACAAAAACCGGCAATAAAACGGTCACTCTGGAACGTGAGGGTGCCATCACTAACATCATAAACCGCCTTGTTTCAGGTTCAACATGGCTGACATTGCGGACGGGCGAAAATAAATTTTATCTTCGTGCATCGGGCGGTGTTTCCAAGCTGAAAGTCCGTTTAATTCATAGAAATGCTTATTTAGGAGTTTAGCTATGCAGATTGAAGTTTATAATATGTTGGCTGATGGCGAAAAGCTGAACATCACCCTTGAAGCAATATGTGATAGTTTTTCCTCACTTTTGTGGGATGTGGAATATGATCAATGTGGCAGTTTTGAAGTATATATCGCCGCAAATCCACGGAATATTGAGATTTTTAAGACCGGAAGAATCGTCGGCAGAGATAATGACAAGGAGCATTTTGGACTGATTGAATCCGTGAAAATCGAAACAGATACAGAGGACGGCGACTATCTCATTGTGAGTGGTCGCTTTTTGATGTGTCTTCTGGAACGAAGAATTATTTATCCGACTTGCTCTTTTACATCGCAAATAAGCTACTCTGATATTGTCCATGCAGTTGTTTCGCAGAACGCTATCAGCGATGACAACCGCAGGATTCCGGGACTTTCCTTTGGCTCGGTCAGCGGTGATTGCTGGGATCAAACTACCAAATTACAGGTCAGCTATGATAATCTAATGGAATGGATTTACACAATTTGTGAGAAAATCGGCGGAACTGCCAATATCCGTCTGAAAAAAATCAGTGGCGAGCAGTATGAAATGATTCTTGATCTTTCTGAGGGTTCTGACCGCAGTATCATGCAGGAAGAAAATCCGCACATTATTTTCTCGGACGGATACACAAACTTGTTGTCATTCACATACTCTACTGATATTTCTGCACAGCGGAATTTTGCCTATGTTCTGGGAAAAGGTGAAGGTACAGAACGTAAGCGAACCACATACTTTGACGGCAGCGAGCCGTCTTTTTTAGAGCGTTATGAGGTGTATGTGGATGCAAAAGATATGGCAGACGAACAGCGGGAAAACGGTGAATCTAAGCCAATTTCAGACGATGAATATATTGAACTCCTCAAGGAGCGTGGCAAGGAAAACATCGTCCTGCCACTGACAGCATCTGAATCGCAGATTGCAGTGCAGTCTACACAATTCCGCTACAACACCGACTATTTTGTCGGCGACTATGTAACAATGGAACATTGCAGATTCGGTTTGCGACAAGATAAAATACAAATTATCGGTATGATTGAGAGTTTTGATCAGAACGGAAGAAATTTGACACCAACGTTTAAAGGAGTGTGATTATTATGGCATTTTACAGCGGATTTTTCAACTCAAAAGGACTTGACAGAACTTACACAGCAGAAGATTTTACGACCTATTTGTCGAGCATCATCTGCAACGGAATCCTTGACACTTACGGCGATTGCTTTTCTTTGACTGCCGCAAGTACGGGATTAAAAGTGATTCTTGGACGTGGAAAAGCATGGATAAATGGTCATTATTTCGTCAACGATTCACGTTACAGCATTGACTTAACGGAATATCAGGATGAAAGCCTGCCGCGATATGTTTCAATTGCAATCGTGTGCGACACTTCTGAAAGCGTCCGTGCTGTCCGGCTTGAAATCGTTCCCGGCACACCTGCGGAAAATCCAGCTTTGCCGGTGATTCCAACCGATGAAAAACGTACAAGACTTCTGCTTTATGCTGTTCGTCTGAATGTTGGTGCGGCTTCGCTGAGCAAGTTCGACTGGTACGATTATCGTGAGGACAGCAATGTGTGCGGCTATTGTAGGTGCATTTTAGGAAAGTGCAAAGTGTCTGAAATTATGGACGCTTACGATAAAAATAACCGACTTATGGAGTCCTTGCAGGAGCAAATCGGTGAACTTTCGGAACGAGTCAGCGGAATCACAGGAGAAATCGTGGATATTGGTCAGATTGGCAAAAGCGCCTATTATACGCAGTATTCTGACGGTACGCTAAGCATCAGCGGAAACGGAACGACAAATGATTACACAGGATTTGCGATTCAGCTTGGATATACTGACGAACCAGATTCACCGTTTTACGAAAATGAAGCGATTCAGAAAGTCAAACTTTCAAACGGCATCACAGCACTTGGAAACTGGCTGTTTGCGGCGTGCAGAAATCTTGAAAATATCGTGCTGCCGAGAAATCTGGAGCGTATCGGCGACTTGACATTCAACCGCACAGCAATCAAATCAATCGAATTTCCGACATCGCTCACAACGATTGGCGTGGGTGCATTTACGGCTTCCAAACTTGAAAATGTGTATATTCCTGCAACGGTGAAAAACTTTGGCAGATATGCATTTTTCCATTGTGAATCGCTGAAAAGCGTCAATATTCAGTGCGAGAAAACCGGCTCTGTGGCGTTCTCCGGCTGCATTTCACTGACGAGTGTTACAATTGGCACTGGATGCAAATATATTGCCGATTCGAGCTTTGTTTACTGCGATAATCTGCGTGAAATCACCTACATAGGAACGCTTGCACAGTGGGCAGAAGTCGGGAAAGGTCATCTTTGGGACGGTCACGGAGGTGTTAGTGAATCCGTACTCGAAAGGATTCAGTGTACAGATGGTTTTATGGAGTATGATTACGAAAATAGTGTGTGGAAGGAAGTGAAGAACTGATGTGGAAATTTCTCGTAAAACAGCAGAAAATTGAATTTCTGGAGCGTGAAATCATCGCCGATCATCAGATTGCTTTTGTGAATCTGAAATTCGTTTTTGACGGTGACTGGAAAAAGTTTCACAAGGTGGTGCAGTTCTCGCAGTGCGATGAGACCTACAGCATCGTTCTTGGTACTGACGGTACTTCCTGTTATCTTCCTGCGGAACTTCATGTGGGTGCTGTGAAAATGTCTGTTTTCGGCTATGATGCGGCGTCTGATACTACAGTAAGGGCAACGACCGTGCCTGTTACGCTGAATATCCGTGCGTCAGGATTCGAGGGTGACGATGATATTCCGATTCCTCCCACGCCTGATCTGTATACGCAGCTTTTGAAGAAAATCGCTGAAATTCAGGCAGGTGTGAACGGTAAGGACGGACTTTCGGCTTATGAAATTGCCGTGAAAAATGGCTTTGTTGGGACTGTTTCAGATTGGCTTGAAAGTCTGAAAGGTGCTGACGGACTGCCGGGTAAAGACGGTATTAATGGTGTAGATGGAAAGGACGGCAAAGCTGGTCGTGACGGTGTTGATGGACAAAATGGAATTGACGGAAAAGACGGCAGAGATGGTGTAGACGGACAAAATGGTTTATCCGCATATGAGGTCGCTGTAGAAAATGGATTTACAGGCTCTGAGGAGGAGTGGCTGCAATCCATAACTCCCGACTTATCGCCGTATATCACAAGAGTTGAGGTTCTAAAAATCGTGGATGACAAAGTTCATTCTTCAGCACCTGACCTCTCGCCCTATGTCACCAGAGTAGAGACACAAAAGCTGGTTGAATCAAAATTTCAGACGGTAGAATCCGATTTAACATCTTTGGAAAATACCGTAAATACTGAAATTCAGGCAGTCAAGGATTCTGTCGAGCCTGTTGTGTCGCAGGCACACTGGCATCATAACCTGACGCTGCTCAACAGCTTAACATCCGCGAAAATTGCAAAATGGGATAAAATCTCCGATATTGACATTGAGTTGCAGCAGCTCCGTGATTCCACGCAGTATGACCAGCAGAATCAGAATGATGTGATTTTGAATCTGGAGAACAGAATCACAATTCTGGAATCTAAAATTTTAAGCGGAAACAACATAGTTACGCTGTTTTCCGCTGATAGAAATGTGTTTGAGAAGTACGATAATAGTCTCGTTTTCATGGTCAATAACGGCACATATCCGCTTATGCGGTTTGTAGAGCAGTACCCAGATTTTTGCAGTGAAAACACCGATTTTTCGCTGAATTACAGTTCTTCGGTGTTCAACTGGGGCGTAACGATTCAGTCCGCATTCTGTAATCTTGTTAAAATTACTCCGAATAGCAAGGTGCTTCTGGAATATCTTGCCGGTGCAAATTCTGACAGCGAACTGTGCTTTATTTCACCTGACGGCAGGTCACAGGATACACCTATCGCTGACTTTGTTTTTGAGAAAATCAAGAATAATGACTGCCACAAGATTCCATTTGAATGGCTGTATTCTGCTGATTTTATTACTGTTTTAATTCCATGTTCCGATATTACCGCAGGCGATTACTATATCGCATGGACGGGCGTATCTGACAATACACATCCAAAAATCAAATCTATCAAAATTATGGAGGGCTGAAAATGAAAGAAACATTCTGTGCGATTGCAGGACTTGTGGGCGGCTTCATAGCCGCTATTTTTGGCGGCTGGGATTCCGCATTGGTCACGCTGGTGATTTTCATGGGTATTGACTTTTTCACGGGAGTTGTCACCGCTGCCATGAAGAAGTCCAATCACACGGAAATCGGCGGTTTATCATCAAAAGCGGGCTGGTTTGGACTTGCGAAAAAAGTCTGTACATTGCTGCTTATTGCAGTTGCCGTTCGTATGGACATTATGCTCGGAACAACGTATATCCGTGATGCAGTCTGCATCAGCTTTTGCCTGAATGAACTGCTGTCAATCGTGGAAAATACGTCACTTATGGGAATCCCGTATCCGCCTGTTTTGAAAAATGCAATTGACATTCTTCAGAAGAAAACTGGACGGACGAACGAATCGGAGGAGGATGAAAATGACAATTAAAACATATGCAAGCTCCGACAGTACACAGTTGTCGGAGCATTTTAATGCGCAGGAGTTCCGCTGCAAGTGCGGACAGACACACGATTTTCAGGTTTCGGAGGAACTTGTCAGCAAGCTGGAAACGCTGTATTCCAAGCTGAACTGCTCCAAAATCATCGTGACCAGCGGCTTTCGTTGTGTCAATCACGATAAGACAGTCGGTGGTAGCGGCACAGCTCAGCATACCAAAGGCACAGCGGCTGACATCTGCTGCTATGGGCAAGACGGACAGCCAATCAGCAGCAAGACTGTATGCTGCACGGCACAGGATATCGGTTTCATCGGCATTGCCAATATCGACACATCATATCAGTATACCCATTTGGATGTACGCTCCGGTTCAAAGTGGTACGGTGATGAAACAAAGGGCAATAACACTGTGACAAGCGATTTTTACCAGTATTTCGGAATTCAGAAAGAAACTGCGGAGACAATAAAGGGCATTGATGTCAGTGTTCACAACGGCTCTATTGACTGGAAAAAAGTAAAATCCTCCGGCATTGAATTTGCTATCCTCCGTGCAGGATATGGACGTGAGCTTTCTCAGAACGACAAGAAGTTCGAGGATAATTACGCAGGCACAAAGGCGGTAAATATTCCGATTGGAGCTTACTGGTACTCCTATGCGACTACTGTCGATGAAGCCAAAGTCGAAGCGCAGGTATGTATTGAAATCCTGAAAAACAAGCAATTCGAGTTCCCGATCTATTTCGATCAAGAGGAAAAGGCAACGCTCGATACCGGCAAGGCAAACTGTTCTGCAATGGTACGGGCGTTCTGTGAGATTCTCGAAAAGAACGACTACTGGGCAGGACTTTACACAAGCCGTTCTGTTCTCTCCACGCATATCGAGGATGATATTAAGACACGCTATGCTCTCTGGATTGCTGAATATGGCAGCAAGCTGAACTACAGTGGCTCGGTCGGCATCTGGCAGCATTCCTGCAAGGGTAGTGTGAACGGCATCAGCGGTGATGTTGACCTCAACACTGGTTATATCGATTATCCCACAAAGGTCAAAGCGGCAGGGCTTAACGGCTACGGAGCGGAGGAGGTACTACCAAATTCGCCTGCGCCTGTAACGGATGATGGCATCACGGTCGAGGTCACGGTTGACGGAAACAAGTACAGTGGAAAACTGAATAAGGGATAATGCAGAGCACCCGTTGGATTTTTTTCGACGGGTGCTTTTTTGAGTACTCAAAACCAACAAAACTGTCCTATTGGTATTGAAGAAACGTAAGGGTTGACTTTTCCGGCTATCAATAGGAGGTGCGATATGGAACAGAACAAAATCATTGATGAGATCAACTACTACAAAGCGCAGGCAATCACGGAACTGCTCTATGCCAGTGGTATGATTACATTTGACGAGTATGACAAATTAACGGACTTGAACCGCCGATCTTTCTCTCCCTTGTATGCGGACTTATTGCCGAAAACGCTTGAAAAAACAGCCTATCAGAGTTAATATTGTATACTGACAAAGGAGGGAAAGCCATTGAAAATCAAGAAAATCGAAGCACAGCAGCAGGAGATAAAAAAGCTCCGTGTCGCTGCCTACTGCCGTGTTTCTACCGATCAGGACGATCAGAAGGAGAGTCTGGAGGCTCAGAAACAGCATTATGAATCATGGATCAAGCTGCATTCTGACTGGGAGTTTGCCGGAATATTCTACGACTTCGGCATTACAGGAACGAAAGCGGATATCCGCGACGGCTTGCAGGCGCTGATGTATGAATGCCGTATTGGGCGTATCGACTATGTGCTGACCAAGTCAGTCAGCCGCTTTTCCCGAAATACTATCGACTGCTTGTCGCTGGTGCGTGAGTTGATTTCCTACAACATTCCGATTTACTTCGAGAAAGAAATTTGGATACGAGCAGCATGGAAAGTGAACTGATCTTATCCATTATCAGCAGCATGGCACAGGAAGAATCAGTGTCTATTTCTAAGAATGTGAAATGGACAATACAGAAACGTATTGAAGCGGGGACGTATCGATTCGGCTATCCGCCATACGGCTTCACACGGGATGAAAACGGACAGATGGTCATTTATCCAGAGGAAGCAGAGATTGTTCGACAGATTTATGCATGGGCACTCAACGGCATCGGAACATATAAGATTGCTCAAATGCTGGAGAAGCAAAGCGTTCCGACACGAAAAGGTGGTGCATGGTCCGCATCGACAATTAAAGGCATTCTCACAAACGAGAAATACTATGGTGCAGCGATATTTCAGAAAACCTATACCGACAGCAACTTTAAACGTCGCCGCAATCATGGAGAAGCAGACAGTTACTTTGTATCTGAACATCATGAAGCAATCATAAGTGAAGAAATGTTCAACAAAGTACAGGAGATTATCCAAATGCACATCTCGGAACGGGGCATTGCGAAAGGTGTCGGAAAGTATAATAACAGGTATCTGTTCTCCGGTATCATCACCTGCGGCGAATGCGGAAATACATTTAAGCGGCAGATTATTTCCAGCGGTGTAAGCTGGTGCTGCAAGACACATCTGAAAAACAAAGCACAATGTTCTATGATGTTTATTCATGAGGAGGCGTTCAAGGCTGCATTTGTTACGATGCTAAACAAGCTGATTTTCGGCAGAAAGCAGGTACTCTTTCCACTCTATGAGATGCTTCGTATTTCTGATTCCGATGAAAATATGCAGCGTATTCAGAGCTTGAAGCAGGAATTACAGCGAAATGCGGAGCGTAAGGATACGATTCGTCAGCTCCGCGCACAGGGTATCATTGACAGTGCAATTTACAATCAGGAAATTGGGATGATTGAAAAGCAATGTGAAGAATATCGTGCAAGGCTCACAGGACTGTGTCAAACAGATTTCGGTGAACTGCTCAGTGAAACGGAGGCACTCCTGCGCTTTGCAGATTCTGCCGAAATGCAGACAGAGTTCAGCGAACGGCTTTTTGCATCCTTTGTTGAGAGTATCATCGTATACACAAGAACAAGCATCGGTTTCAAGCTGAAATGTGGGCTGACATTAAAGGAGGAATTATGTACGGATACAAAGTAGAAAACGGAAAAATCGTCATTGTTGAGGGTGAAGCAGCTATTGTTCGCTGCATATTTCAAAATTATCTGTCCGGCATGAGCATGAGACAATCCGCCGCAAGTGCAGGTGCTGACTTCACACACAGCAGCGTGAAGAAAATCATTCAGCAGAAGCGATATATTGGTAATGAATTCTATCCTGCTATTATTGACAAGGATTTATTTGCACGTGCCAACGGTGAACTGCTTCGCAGAGCCTCAAAGCACGCCTGCGGAAAACGGCTGAAAGAGCCGCCGATTTTCAAAAATTTTGTAATGACAGTACCAACGGAACAGTTTGATAATCCGATAAAACAGGCGGAATATATCTACAGCTTGATTGGAGTGAAACAATGAATGTGATAAAAATTCCTGCGAAGCCGCAGAAGGGTAATAATACTGCAAAACAAGAGGTCAAGCGACTGCGTGTAGCAGCATACTGCCGTGTCAGCACTGACAATGATGAGCAGACAACAAGCTATGAAACACAGATTGAGCATTATACGGAATATATCAATAAAAATCCGGAATGGGTGTTGGTCAATGTGTACGCAGACGAAGGTATCAGTGCGACAAACACGAAAAAGCGGAATCAATTTAACGCTATGATTGAGGACTGCAAAAAAGGGCTGATCGACATGATTCTGACAAAGTCGATTTCAAGATTTGCCCGAAATACTGTCGATTGCCTGAACTATATCCGTATGCTGAAAGGGATGAACATTCCTGTTTTTTTCGAGAAGGAATCCATCAATACAATGGACGCAAAGGGGGAGGTTTTGCTCACCATAATGGCATCACTGGCGCAGCAGGAGTCAGAATCTATCAGCAAAAATGTGAAATTGGGAATGCAGTACCGTTTTCAGCAGGGGAAAGTGATGGTCAATGCTCGTTGCTTTCTCGGATACGATAAGGACGAGGACGGACATCTTGTTATCAATCCGAAAGAGGCGGAGATCATCAAGCGCATTTTTCTGGAGTACCTTGAGGGAGCGAGCTGTCAGAAAATAGCCAAGGGTCTGGAGAATGACGGTATTCTGACTGCACGAGGCAATCCACGCTGGCACGACAGCACGGTTCGGAAGATACTGGAAAACGAAAAGTATATGGGTGACGCACTCCTGCAAAAGACCTACACCGTGGATTTTCTCAGTAAGAAGCGAGTCAAGAATAACGGTATCATGCCGCAGTATTACATTGAGGGTGACCATGAAGCGATTATCCCTAAAGAGCTGTTTTTAAAGGTGCAGGAGGAAATGGCACGGCGGAGTGCAGATAGAGACTGCATGGGCAGAAAGCGGAGATTCAGTGCCAATCATGCCTTTTCACAGATTATATTTTGTGCTGAGTGCGGTGAAACCTTTAAGCGACTGCATTGGTATAATCATGGCAGGAAATACATCGTATGGCGTTGTACAAGCCGACTGCACGACAATACAACTTGCAGCGCACGAACGGTCAAAGAAGAAATCTTGCAGGAGGCGTTTCTTAAGGCAGTCAATAATATGGTTGGCAACAGTCGGGAATATCTGCAAATCCTACAGCAAAATCTTGAACTTGCAATCAAGCAGGTAAATCCGGATTCGGTTGAGTATCTGGATGCTCGAATGGCGGATTTACAGCATGAACTGATCGACCGCACCGAGCGTCACGAGAATTACGATGATTTGGCAGAAGAAATCCTGCAATTGCGTCAGCTGCGGGAACAGACAGCAATGGACGACACAGCAAAAGCCGAGCACCAGAACCGCATCAAGGAATTACAGGCGTTTATCCAATCACAGCCGAAACATCTGACGTTTGATGACGGGCTGGTAAAACGCCTGCTTGCAAAGGTCACGGTATTCCCGAAGCATCTGGTTTTTGAGTTTAAATCAGGCGTGACAATTACCATAGAAAAGTGAATCAATATGAACTTCCCCTCATCATCGGTTATCCGGTGATGAGGTTTTTTTTACCTAATCATTTCAACTGTGATTTCTTCAACCTCAACCAGTAAATCAGCAGAAACACAGGAATTATCATCTATCCGTATTATTGGGTTTTCATGATCGAAAATATATTGACTATCTCCTGTATATTCCCTTATTCTGTCAAACAGTTGGACAATGAAGAAATCAACTTTTTCTTGATCGTTGAATTTATCATTTGTATCAAAAAGAATATCTGATACTTTCAGTTTGTATGTGTAGCAATAATAAAGGCTCTGTTCGAAATAATCTGTTACTATTGATTCGTTTTTTAAATACTCAGCTAATATTCCAATAAATTCTGGGCATCTATATAAGCTTCTTGTATAGTTGTTTTTCATTAATTGATCTTTTAATGCAAATCCGTTAAAGCAATAATCCTCTCTCCCAGCAATATATCCAAGACGAACTCGAAGATAAGGTACACCTTTTTCAGATGTATTTGATAAGTCGACAACTTTTTTATTATATAGTATTTCAATATGACCGTCTTTTTCAAAGAACGTGACTCCGTGATTTTTCAAAAATTCACTTAATAGTGAATGGTTAGTAAGTAGTTCTTTTAGATTATCCGATGAATTATTCATGTTATCGCTAATCAGTCTTCTTGATAAATGGTATACATACATTTCGTCAATAGTTTCGTGTGGATTCAAGCTGGAAACGATAGACAACACCTCTTTGGAAAACAAATCACCATTAAAGAAATAATCATCTTGAGCTTTTTCACTCGCATGGAGTACATACGAATACAATTCAGGAACAGAAATATTGAGGTATTTTGCTAAGGAGTTTTCTATACTATCTTTGGTTCGTGTATCTATAATCAATTTATCGCCTTCTTTCACTATTATTTTGAGTATATCTGACGCATTGACGGATTTGCTTCCACTTTGTACATTTTGATGACTGGCAACCAAATCACGCACTCTCAAACGCCTGTTATCCAATCTACATCTGCATATTCAAGCACTCAACTATATTTCAAACAGTAATACATTTTCAGCACTCATTTTTCTTGATTTTACGCATTTTTCAAGCCTGTCAGCATTTTCACACACTGAAAAAGCCGTAAAAGCAGTTTTACACACCAACCGACCGAGTGCTTAAAAATGCTGAACACTCGTGTATTTCATTGCATTTCCTCAAATTGACCGATACCTTTCCGCTTACACGAAAATCGGGCTGATTTGAGTGCTTGCCGTTTGGCATAGATTTGGTAAAACCTCGTAAAATCGGGACTTTAGCGATTGTTACGTGTCAGCAGAACCACGCACTCCACATGCCTCGTTCTCGGAAACAAATCAGCGCCGCATACTTTCTGGACAGAATAATTATTTTCAAAAAGCCACTTTGCATCACGAGCAGCAGTTGCTGGATTGCAGGAGATCATGATTATTTTCTCTGGAGCAGCTTTAACGATTTCGGATAGAGTATCTACCGAACATCCCTTTCTTGGAGGATCAATAATTATAACATCAGGTGAGCATCCGTTATTGCGAAGTTTCTCAAACACTTCACCTGAGTCGCCACAATAGAATTCGGCATTGATAATATTATTCATCAATGCATTTTCTTTAGCATTTTCAACTGCTTGCGGAACTATTTCAATACCGATAATTTTTTTGGAACTGCGAGACATAGAAAGACCAATAGTTCCGGCTCCGCAATACAGATCTGCCACGATCTCATTTCCATTCAAACCGGCATATTCCAGAGCCTTTGCGTAAAGTTTTTCTGCCTGAACCGTATTCACCTGATAAAACGACAGGGGAGAGAACCGGATCTTATTTCCCGACATCGTATCGGAAATAGTATCTGTTCCTGAAAGAGTAACACATTTTTCACCGAGGATAACATTCGTTTTGTCTGGGTTAACATTCATCACAATACTTTTTATATCATGAAATTTTTCGATTAAGACTTTACAAATCGATGAAAGCTGTCTTGAAATATCCTTCCGAACAACGAAACAGAGCATTATTTCTCCTGAATGAGCACCTCTGCGCAGATAAATATGTCTCATAATTCCAGTATTTGTTTCTTCCGAATAGACTGAAATATGTTTTTCATTTATAAGATCAAGAGCAGCTTCAACAATCTCTGAAAAAATTTCCGGTTGGAGAACACAATCATCCACTTGAACAAGTCTATGACTTCTTGGAGCATAGAAACCGCATACAGCCTTTCCGTTGATAGAAGCAAGCGGATACTGAGCTTTATTACGATAATGATATGTTTCATCAGCACAGATAAACTCATCAAACTCCGGTTCAAGACCACCTATTCGCTTGAATGCATTCTCAATAATAAGACGTTTTACATCACATTCGGCAGCATATGAAATATGTCTGAATGCACATCCGCCGCATTTGGAATAATAGTCACAGTCAGATTCAACTCTGTCCTCAGATTTTTTTACATATTCGAGAACGATTCCGAATGCGTAATTTTTCAGAACCTTTACGATTTTTCCGACAATTTCGTCACCCTTGGCAGTTTCTGGTACAAAAACCGCCATATTGTCCACTCTGCAAACTCCGTTTCCTTCCGAAGTAATATCTGTAATTACTGCTTTGAATTGCTGATTTTTTTCAGGCATTCGATAACCTCCTTTTTCTTTTCCATAAGCTGTTCAAATCTGTTAATATATTCGTATGGAAATTTATAATTATGGATTCTTGAGATCTTCCCGTTCGGATAGACAAGCTTTGTTGAAGCGGCACAGCCGGCGCCGAGGATAGTCTGAGTTTCATCCATAATAAAGATATTGTAATAGCTTTCAAAACCTTTTTTGGCATATCCTATGTTTTCCAGATTATCAACTGTATTTTTCTGACGGTACATATAATAGGGGAGATACTCGTTTGCAATAAGCTGTTTTATGCTGTAATCAACCATTTCAGATGCAGGATTTTTAATGATATTGTCGTGATTCTGTTCAAAGAGATTAGCTGCTCTTTTTAATGTAAGAGTATGAACAGTTATACTTTCTGGATCAAGTTCAATTATTCTGTCGAGAGTATTACAGAAACTTTCAGCCGATTCTTCTGGAAGTCCTGCAATGAGGTCAGTATTAATATTATCAAATCCGATTTTTCTTGCAAGCTCAAAAGCTTTTATAAAATCCTCGCCGGAATGTTTTCTGCCGATAATGCGAAGAACTTCATCGTTAAGCGTCTGTGGATTAACAGATATTCTTTTTGCTCCAAGTTCCTTGATAACACGAAGTTTTCCTTCGGTTATCGTATCCGGTCTGCCTGCTTCTATACTGTATTCACGAACGTTATCGAGGTCGAAATTATTCTCAACGCACTCCATTATAAGCCGCAGATCATGTTCCGAAACAGAAGTCGGAGTTCCTCCGCCGAAATAAATAGTATCAATTTTGGTGTTGGTTTCTTTTACAATTTTTCCGATTATTTCCAGTTCTCTGCAAAGAGAGGCAACATATTCCGGTATCAGTTTCATAGCTGAATCCATTGAATGCGAGACAAATGAACAATAGCTGCATCTTGTCGGACAAAACGGAATGGAAACGTAAAGACTGACTGCATTTTTGTCGATCCTATCAAGAATAGGAAGCTGATTTACTGCCGTTTTATATGCGATTTTCAGCTTTTCCTGAGAAATCTCATATTTGCTCTTCAGGATAGAATTTATTTTAGCATAAGATTTTCCGCTGCGCATAAGCTCGATTACTTTTTTTACGGGACGTATTCCAGTCATAAGTCCCCACGGAGGAACGATTCCGGTTTCACGGCTTAAAATTCTGTATACGAGTCTGCAAAGTTCATGTTCAACAAGTCCTTTATCAGATTCAGCGTTTACATCAAGAGTTTTGGAAAGTGAGTTTTTTTTGCCGTTCAGCATTACCTCGGCAAAAATTTCACAGTCGTTTTTAACTTGTGCAATAATATATGAATCGCCGCTGGCATCAGAAATATTATCCGAGAAAGAAAATCTTTCAGCATGAAAAAAGAGTTTAAGTGTTGCTTCTATCTCATATTTAAAAGAATTGCCGATTAAAATAACCGGCATTTTAAAATTTTTATTTACCATTTTTCCTCATTCAGAACTTGCATTCATACGAAAGATATGAATGCAAGTTTATAGACCTTTATATATTTTTCATGTATGGATTCATTTTACGCTCAAAATCAAGTGTAGTAGGCATATTATGTCCCGGCAGCACCTTGTAATCGCCCTCAAGAAGCGAGAGCTTTTTAAGCGATTTTTTCATATCAATAGGATTGCTTCCTAAAAAGTCAGTTCTTCCAATAGAACGGTTAAACAGCGTATCGCCTGAAAAAATAACATCTTCACAGATATAGCAGACGCTTCCTCCGGAATGACCGGGAGTATGGATGACCTTAAATGAAAGCTCTCCGTCCTGAATAATAGCATCTTCTTCCACTGCTGTCCACAAAGTTACAGGAATAAACGGATCATATGACATTCCGGAAGCGAGAGAAAACTTCTCACTTGTGAGCATTTCTGAGTCGTTCAAATGAATGAAAACCTCTGCTCTGGTAAGACGGCGAACCTCTTCAACTCCACCGATGTGATCGAAATGACCATGAGTAAGAAGAATCTTCGTAAGCTTTAATTTATTCAATTTAAGGAAATTCATCAGATAATCGGCGTCGCCGCCCAAATCGACAATGATACATCTTCCGGGAGCTGTTTCAACAACATAGCAGTTTGAACGCAGTTCACCAAGATTCAGCGTATGAATTTTCATATTAACCTCCTATAGCGAAGCTCTTTCAACAGAAATAACGCCCTTGATCTTTCTTAATTTTTCAAAGAGATTTTTAAGTTGCTCGGTGCTTGAGATAACGATAGTACTTTCAAAAATAGCGTTTCCGTTTTTCAAAGCTCTTGAAGCGGAATGTACAATAGGAACTCTTGCTTCAAGAAGAACTGCCGTAATATCGTAAACAAGACCTACTCTGTCCGTAGCAGTTACCTCAAAACTTGTCTGAAGCTGAGAATTACTGTGTTCCGACCACTGAATATCGCACCAGCGGCTCATTTCTTCCGGATTATTGCGGTTCAAAGCGGACTTATAGTTGATACATTTAGTAGTATGAACAGAAATACCATGACCTCTTGTAATAAATCCAACGATATCATCTCCGGGCAGGGGATTGCAGCATTGTGCAAATTTAACAAGAAGATCGTCTACCTGATCTAAAATGATACTGCTTTTATTATTGGGTTTCGGCTGAATAAGCGGAATGACGGACGGTTCGTTGTCTGCATAAAGCTTCTCGTATTTATCTTTAAGACGTGGGAGAATTTTTGAAAGCAAAACGCCGCCATACCCAACAGAGGCATAAAAATCATTAAGGGTTTCGCAGTTATGACGCTTGAAATCATCGGCGAGGAATTCCTCATAATCTGATTCGGAAAGATTTATTCTATGACGCTTGAATTCACGTTCAAGAGCAGCCTTGCCTTCAATAATATTTTCTTCTCTGCGTTCTTTTTTGAACCATGAGCGTATTTTCGATCTGGCTTCGTTTGTTTTAACGATATTGAGCCAAGCTCTGTTAGGACCTTTTTCTGGATCTTTGCTTGTAAGTATCTCGCATATCTGACCGGTCTGGAGTTTATAATCAAGAGGAACTATTCTGCCGTCAACCTTTGCTCCGACTGTTCTGTGACCAATTTCCGTGTGAATGCGGTATGCAAAATCAATTACGGTTGAATTTACAGGAAGATCGACTGATTTTCCTCTCGGAGTCATAACAACGATATCTTCCGGAGCAAGATCCGTTTTGATAATACGAACGATCTCTTCAACGTCATCAGAAGTCTGCTGAGCCTCGATGACTTGTCTGACCCACGCAAGACGCTGCTCCATTTTATCCTTGCCCTTGATGCCTTCTTTATATTTCCAATGAGCAGCAATACCGTATTCGGCGGTTTCGTGCATATCCCATGTTCTTATCTGAACCTCAAACGGAATACCTTCAGTTCCGAGAACCGTAGTATGAAGCGATTGATACATATTTGATTTCGGAGTTGAAATATAATCCTTGAAACGATTTGGCAGCGGGCGGAACATATCGTGTATCAAACCAAGAACATTGTAACATTCAGCAATAGTTGTAACTATAATTCTTACAGCATATTTATCATAAATTTCATCGATATTTTTATGATGGAGGAAGATTTTTTTATAGATTCCATAAATGCTTTTAACTCTGCCGTCTATTTGCGGAGGTTCAGTAAATTCCTCTGATTTAAAACGCTGAGCGATACGGCTTTTGATTATCTCAATAAAGGCTTCACGTTCTTCCTTTTTGTTTTCGAGAATATTCTCAATTTCAGAGTAGGCGTATGGATCAAGATAATGAAAAGCGAGATCTTCAAGCTCCTCTTTAACTGCTCGTATACCCAGACGATGAGCGATAGGAGCATAGATATTCATTGTTTCAAGAGCAGTATTGCGCTGTTTATCATGTGGACGGTATTTCAGCGTTCTCATATTATGAAGTCTATCACAGAGTTTTATTATCATAACACGGATATCCTGTGACATGGCAAGAAGAATTTTTCGGATATTTTCAGCCTGCTGTTCTTCTTTGGTAAAAACCGGGATCTTACTTAGTTTAGTAACGCCGTCAACAAGCATTGCCACATCCTGACCGAAACGTTTTTTCAAGTCATCGAGAGTAGCCGGAGTATCCTCAACAACATCGTGAAGTAATGCGGCGCAGATGGTATCAGTATCCATGCCAAGTTCTAAAAGTGTATAAGCAACAGCAAGTGGATGAATGATATATGCCTGACCGGAAGAACGTTTTTGCCCTTCGTGAGCTTTAGCCGCAAATTCGTATGCAGAAATAATTTTGCTGAGATCATATTGTTTATCATCAGTAAGAATTTTCTGAATAATCATTTCAATTGTGAAATCGTCATTAAAATCAGGGATGCTTTTAAGATATTCCTCCGGACCTTTCGGAGCAGTCTCCTCCGTTGAAGGTTTTGAAAAATTCATATCATCAGGCATAAGTAAAATCTCCTTTTATGCAAAATAAATCATTATTTGCCGATCTTATTTCTGAGAGAAATAAGAATCGGAGCTGAATTAAGGTCAGCTTTATGTGTAACTTTAACTCTGTAAACTTTTGAATCATCATAAGAGATCCTGATAAGTCCGAGCTGACGAAGCGCTTCGATAGCAACGCTGAACTTGCAGAAATTTATTTTAGGGTCATTCAGTTTCAGATAAAGCGTATCAGAATTTATTACGTTATTTGATATCATCTGATATATCTTTACAACATCGTCTCTTACAGGCAGCATACTTGCGTAATATGCGTGAGGAAGCTCTTCGTTTCGCAGAAAGGCTTCAAAAGCTGAAAATGCTGCGAAATATTTGCTTTGCTCGAAATTGGCAGGGCGGAGTTCCTGAGCGATAATGCTCATTGAAATATTTCCCCTGAAATTATTCGTGCCAAGAGTTACGATAAGATCGCAGAGATCTCCCTTTTTTACGTAAAGAGAATCAGGCGAACTGCGGAAAACAAGAACATCAAACTGGGCAAATCCGAGCTTTATTTTCAACTTCGAGTGAACTCCGGCTGACAGTGGAACGATATCGGTTATTTCAGCATTCCCGATGAAGAACAGAGGTTTCTCATTGTCAGCGCCAAACGGTTCAAGAACGCTTAGTCCCTCGATATTTTGCAAAGTAAGTTCTGTCGGATTCAGCGGATAGTCAGCAGAAACAGTCATAACGGGCATTATTCTGTGATTTTCAAAAGCATATCTTTCAAGGAGTATAGCGAATTTTTCAGTCTTACCCATTTTTATAGTAAAGCCGCCTGCCGAGGGATGACCGCCGAATTTTTCAAGAGCTTCGGCAGCGCTGTTCAGAGCAGAAAAAATTGAAAAATCACCAAAGGAGCGAGCAGAACCACGAATCTCGCCGTTGGATTCCGAGGCGATAAAAACTGGTTTTCCGAAATGATCCATAATTCGTGAAGCAACAATACCTATAACGCCATGATGCCAGTTTTTTCCGCAGATAAATATAACTCTTCCACGAACGAGCGTAGGATCTTCTGCGATCATTTCAAAAATCTCGCTTATAATATCAGCCTCCGCTTTTTTTCGTTCATTATTCAGTCTATCAAGACTCTGCGCAATTGCAAGAGCTTCGTCATAATCATCGCAGAGAAATAGTTCAGCGGCAGTTTTTGGCGAACCAAATCTTCCGGCAGCATTTATTCTCGGAGCAAGACCAAAGCCTATCGAATCGGAATTTAACGGCTTTTCATCAAGTCCGGCAACTTTTTTAAGAGCGATAAGAGCCGGTCGGTCTGTATTCTTTATAAGTTCCATACCGTAAGAAACGAGAAAACGATTTTCTCCGGTAAGACTGACAATATCAGCGATAGTGGCAATTGCCGCAAGGTCTCCGAATTGTTCAAGAGCCATAATATAATCACCGCCGTCAAGAGCTGCAACAAGCTTGAGAGCTATCCCTGCACCGCACATAAATTTAAATGTTGAAAAGCAGTCGTGACGGTGAGGATCAACGATAGCTTCGGCACGGGGGAGAACCTCGCCCTGTTGATGATGATCGGTGACAACAAGCTTCATACCGGATGAGTATATGTATTCGGCTTCTTCGATCGCAGAAATACCGTTATCGACAGTAACAATAAGTTCTGTACCATCTGCGGCTATTTTATCGACAGCTTTTTTATTAAGACCAAATCCTTCCGAGCGTTCGGGAATGTAATAAATAACATCTGCTCCTGCTTCAAGAAGATAGGAATAAAGTATAACCGTTGACATAACTCCGTCGCAGTCGTAGTCGCCGTAAATGCAAATGCGCTGACCATTATCAATAGCGGCATTTATTGTATCAGCAGCTTCCTGCATATCTTTAATAAGAAACGGATCAGAAAGTTCATCAACGTTAAGCTTCTGCATAACGGAATCAGGTGACGAATATCCTTTCTGAACCAGAACAGCAGCAGTAAGCGATGTTATTCCACAGCCAATCATAAGCT
>CAJKFZ010000007.1 GCA_905199285.1 uncultured Ruminococcus sp. | reverse complement strand
AACGGGCTTGTCAAGTCCGACAAGAAGTCTTTAGTTAGGGATAACTATAAGCGAGTCAACATACTTTTTAAGCTCAGCAATACCTTTTTCAGCCTGAGCCATTTTCTGTTCTCTTTCAAAAAGGAACGGCTTTGTTACAACGGCAACAGTAAGGATATCCATTTCCTTAGCGATCTTAGCGACAACAGGAGCAGCTCCCGTACCTGTACCGCCACCCATACCGGCAGTAATAAAGATCATATCAGCACCTTTGAGGTGTGTTTCGATCTCGTCACGGTTTTCCTCTGCACTTCTCTGACCGATCTCCGGCTTGTTGCCTGCGCCTCTGCCCTTTGTAAGCTTAGCGCCGATCGGAATTCTTGTTGTTGCCTTTGATTTATTAAGAGCCTTAGCGTCTGTATTGACTGCAATATATTCTATATTACTAACACCCGAATCAACCATGCAGTTTACGGCATTTCCGCCGCCTCCGCCTACGCCGATGACCTTAATATTAACATCCGGCTCGAGTGCTTCTTCGTAATTGAAATCTGACATTATTAAGTCCTCCTATTGAACTATCCTGTATTTTAACTAAAGCTAATTACACACTATAATTACACTTTATATTTTATCATAATATCTTCTTTTTTGCAAGTTATAATTCTATTTTTTCAAATTTCGGCACATTGAACAATACCGCTATTACAATTCATGATATTTTATACAAATCGTATTATGGGTTTAATAGCTATAGTCGTCCGAATAATCGCCGCCATAATCATTCCAGTCATAATTATCATCATATCCGTAATCATAACTGTTATCGTAGCCATAATCATTGGTATCATAGTCGTTATCCCAGCCGCTGTAATCATCAGAATAGGAATTATCCCAACCTTGATCGTCAGACTCGGAGGTCGGTTCAACAGAATCGGGATTATTCTGGTTATTATATTCACTGAACATAGCTTCCTGTTCCGGATTGGATTCGCCGCCACTGTTTTCATCGAGTTTATCCGGTTTTGAAGATTCAATATTCCCCGGAACACTGGCAGGCGAATCGGAAGTTCTGAAACTGCACTGATTTGTTCCGATCATAGTAAGATAACCTTTTTTGCCTTTAACAGATTCATCTTCCATAACGCTTGCCGCAAGATCCAGTTTATATTCAATATCGTTCCAGCCGCCCATTTTGAAAACCATGCCGTTCTTGTAATTAACGATTATGCTGAATTCATCGGTCAAATCAATAGCTGTTATCTCATTTTCACCTACCGAATCAAGATTTTTTACAAACGCCTGAAAAGCTTCGTTTTTATGTTCATTTCCGGATTGTATATTTTTTCCTGCGGTCAGATCAGACGGTTCCAAACCTTGAATAACAGGCAAACCATTAGTTATATTTCCATTCCCGTTATCCTCAAGAATTTTACCTTTTTTGCTCACAAGAAGCGAACCGCCGTCATAATAGATATTAAACGCCGGAACACATCGTGTTACCTTGATCTCGATAGATGACGGGAATTTTTTTGATATCTCAGCCGTTTCAACATACAAAAGCTTGTCCAGAATCATCTTTTCGCATTCTTCGGAATCGAGTCTCAGAAGGTTATCTCCCTGATTTATTCCGGAAGCAGAAACTATTTCCTCCGCCGAATAAATATCTGATTCTCCTGAAACCCGAATCTCGCTTATATTGAAAAGGAACGTATAACAAATCGTTATTCCGACAGTAAGAACGAGCAGAATTACCGCAAGTCCATACAAATTGTTCCATCTGCGCCGTCTTCTTATACGTTTACGGCTGTTATTTCTTTCGACATTAGTTTTCTCAACATCTTTCATATTTTCTCCATATCAGCCGTCAAACTCTGCGAATATCTCCGCCGAGCGCTCTGACAGCGTCCTCAAATTTTTCGTATCCTCTGTCTATGTGAGAGATTTTAGAAATTTCAGTTTCTCCGTCTGCCGCAAGAGCCGCAATAGCCATTGCTGCTCCGCCACGAAGGTCGGTCGCTTCCACTGAAGCTCCATAAAGCGACGGCACTCCCTTTATGACCGCAACCTTGCCGAGAACCTGAATATCAGCTCCCATTTTGATAAAAGCGTCAACATGACGATAGCGGCAATCGAAGATATTTTCCTCGAAAACGCTTGTGCCGTCCGCCGTTAAAAGAGCCGCCATAAGAACAGACTGCGCATCAGTCGGGAAACCCGGATGAGGCATAGTTCGTATTCTGTCCCTTATAGCTTTCAGTCTTGCTCCGCTTCGCAGAAAGATTTTATTTTCGCCCGCATAAATACTGCATCCCGTCTGCTCAAGAACCGAGATAAACGGCTCTGTTTCGGGAACGCAGGCATTTCTAAGTATAATTTCTCCTCCCGATGCAGCGATCATTGAAAGATAAGTTGCTGCAACGATCCTGTCGGGCATAATGGAGTATTCACATCCATGAAGTTTTTCTTTACCATTTATGATGATCCTGCTTTCACCATCACCAGAAATTTCAGCTCCGCAAGAACGGAGAAAACCGCATAAATCTGAAATCTCCGGTTCTCTTGCGGCATTATTTATGATAGTTTCGCCATCGGCTGTAACAGCGCAGAGAATAATATTTTCCGTTGCGCCGACAGACGGAAATGAAAGGGAAATTTTTGCTCCATGAGCTTTCCCCGAGGCTGCCTTGCATACTATCCTGCCATTTCCTTCTTTAATATCAACACCCATTTTCCGCATTGCGGCAAGGTGCATATCAATAGGACGAGGACCAAGCTCGCATCCTCCCGGAATACTAACGGTACATTCGCCTGCGCTTCCGAGCATAGCTCCCATAAAAATAATGGACGACCGCATCTCACGCATAAGTTCTTCCGAAACCGCCGTTTCGGTTATTACCGAAGAATCTATCACCGCTGTATTTTCTGAAAAATTGCATCTACATCCAACGCAGTTAAGAATTCTCGCCGCTGAATAAACATCCGTAAGTTTAGGGCAGTTGCGAAGAATGCACTCCCCCTTGCACAGAAGCGACGCAGCCATAATAGGCAATGCGCTATTTTTGCTTCCTTGCAGAGAAAGTTCTCCCCTCAGCCTTTTTCCGCCGTTTATAATAAATTTCTGCATTATACCACCTCACAGCATTTTTCTGTATATTATGCTGATCAGCAGATATTGGTTACTGAGCGCAGTGTTTTGCTTTTTGGAAAGCCCTTGTTCAAGAGATTCTGTTTTCGTTAATTTCCTTGCCAAGAAGTATATCTCTATGGGCATTCCGCCCTAATTTATCTGTATCCCCTTTGTGGGGATACAGATAAATTAATATTGGGATTCCAAAGGGGATGTACTCCCCTTTGGCAGGGGTTCAAGGGGACAGCGTCCCCTTGGCAAAGAGCTTATCTATAACCGCAAGAATTCTGCTGTTTGTATCGGAAAGGTGAAGCTTTGCTGCGCACTCCGACATGATTTCCACTTTATCAGGCGAATTATAGAGATTTTCGATCTCAGCGATTATTTTATCATTTGTAACGTCTTTCTGCTCAATAACAACAGCAGCTCCAGCTTTGCCAAGAACCATTGCGTTGTGGTACTGATGATTTCCGGCAACTATCGGCGACGGAATAAGAATAGAAGCTTTTCCGGCTGCTTCAAGCTCGGCAAGAGTTGAAGCTCCTGAACGGCATATAACGAGATCAGCTGCCGCAAGACAGACATCCATATCATTTATGTATTCAGTTATCCTCAATCTGTCGCTTTTAAGAGGAATTCCTGCTTCCTTCATTGCCTGCGGAAATGAATCTTTTCCCATTCCGCCGTAGCCGTGAATATGATTTATCCTGAGATTATTTTTGGTATGCCACTTGATAGTTTCCGACATGGTATCGTTTATACATCCGGCACCGAGACTTCCTCCGAACGAGAGGATAGTGAAGCTATCATCCATACCAAGTTTTTTTCTTGCCTCGGCTTTGCTCATCGTATTGATATTGCTCCTTACGGGCAGACCGGTAACAGCGTACTCAAACTTACTTTTATCCATAAAGTCAAGAGCCTCGATAACAGTCAGCATAACAAAATCAACTTCTTTTGAAAGCAGCTTATTTGTAACCCCCGGATAGGCGTTCTGCTCGTGTATAGCAGTCGGAATCCCCATTTTAGCAGCTTTTCTTATTACAGGACCTGCCGCATATCCTCCCGTCCCGATAGCGATATCAGGCTTGAAATTCTTGATTATCTCTTTGGCTCTTTTTCCCGATGCAGCAAGGTAAGCGACAGCTTTTGCGTTTCTGCCGATGTTCTCAAACGAGATCTTCCGCTGGAATCCGGCAACCTTTATCGTTTCAAGCATGTATCCGGCTTTCGGAACAAGCTTTGATTCCATACCTTTAGGCGTTCCGGCAAAAAGAAATTCTGCATCCGGATATTTTGACTTTATAATATCAGCAATGGCAAGACCGGGATTGATATGTCCTCCCGTTCCGCCGCAGGCTATTAAAACTCTCATAAAATTGCTCCTTTACGCATTTTTCAGCTCCTGATACGACTCCGGTTTTCTCCTGCGTTTGACGACAGGTTTTTCATCCGGATAATATTTCTGCTGAGAAATATTAAGCATTATTCCCATTTCCGCAAGCTGCATTATCAAAGCCGTTCCGCCGTAGCTGAAAAACGGAAGGCTGATTCCTGTATTTGGAATAAGATTGCTTACAACGGCAAGATTGAAAACAGTCTGAATGCCTATCTGAGTGGTAATTCCAACGGCAATGAGCATTCCGAAACGATCTTTGCAGCGAACAGCTATCGAATATCCTTCAACAACGAGAAGGAAGAAAACGATGATTATTGCAAGAGTTCCAACAAATCCGAGTTCTTCGCATACGATAGGGAAAACGAAGTCGTTTTTAGTTTCAGGAAGATAGAGATATTTCTGACGGGAATTTCCAAGTCCGAGACCGAAAAGTCCTCCCGAACCAATAGCAATAATGGAATTTGCAGTCTGCCATGTGTCATTAAGGACATCGGCAAAAGGATCCTGCCAGGATTTCATTCTTACGGCAACGTAGCTTCCGGGGGTATTTGCCTGAACAAGGATTACGATAACCGCAACAGCAAGAACAGAAATTCCGAGAACAAGGAACTGCTTTCTGTTCGCACCTCCGCAGAGTATCATGGCAACGGCAATTGTTGCAACAAGGACAATACCCGAAAGATGAGGCTGCATAAAAAGAAGACCAGCATAAATTCCCATAAGAATAGCATATTTCACGATTCCAACGCTGAACTTATTCATATTTTTGCCGTCCTTTTCCATGCTGTATGCAAAGAAAACGATTATAGCAAGCTTAGCAACCTCTGATGGCTGAAAACTTATCGGACCAAGAGCAAGCCATCTTTTAGCTCCCATAGTACCTCCCTCGTCACTTCCTATAATAAGTACCACAACAAGAAGGATTGCACCGATAACATAAAGAAGACCGGCAATGTTGAACTTTTTCAGAACCGGAAGCTTGATGTTCTTCAGATTATGATAATCCATCTTCATGAAGAAAATAAGCGCTACAAATCCAAGCACCGCATTTTTAAGCTGGCTTTTCGCATAGAAAAGACCGTCTCCGTCATGTTCGCTGTAAGCCCATGCATAGCTGGCGGACGACATCATTACAAGTCCGACTACAAGAAGTATCATAACATAGGCGAAAAAAGACAGACTTAAATCACTGCTTCTGCTATCGCCGACAAATGTTTTCCAGAGAGTCTGGAAAGAGCTTTGTTTCTTTTTTTTACTGGTCGCCATTTTGCTCTCCTTTTAAGATGTGTTTTCTTGTGTTCATTTCCCGCAGGGCATTTTTGGGACGCTGTCCCTGCACTCAGCCAAAGGGTGGATTCTGCCTTTGAAATCCCGATATCAGGCGGCTTCACTTTTTATTTTAATAATGTAATTATTCCCAAAACGCCGAAAATAATGCCTGCAAGGGTGAATGTGATAACGATTTTGTATTCGCTGAATCCGCTCATCTCGAAATGATGATGAATCGGAGTCATTTTGAAAATTCTTTTTCCCTGATGATCGGGACTTCTCTTCTTGGTATACTTGAAATAGCTAACCTGAATCACAACGGAAAGCGCTTCAATAATGTAAACGAGCGCAACAAAGAAGAGAAGAAGGTGTTTATGCAGAACAAGTCCTACTCCTGTAACAGCTGCTCCGAGGAACATCGAGCCTGTGTCACCCATAAAGCATTTCGCCGGATTAAAGTTCCAGATAAGAAATCCCAGACATCCGCCTGCAAGAGCCATTGTAAAGAGTGAAAGCTCCTGTTCCTCAAGAATTGCACAGCAGACCGTGAAAATAAGCATTGCCGCAAATGTTACCGAGCCGCAGAGCCCGTCTACACCGTCGGTAAGATTGACAGCGTTCGTGAGATAGATAATTACCGGAATCATCAGGATATAATAGAAAATTCCGAGTGAAGGAGTAGACCAGAATCCGAGATCTATCTTAGTAGAACCGTCGCCGAATTTATACAAAGCAAATAGGAATCCAACAGAAAAAATCACCTGAAGCACTATTTTCTGCATCGGACTTAAACCGTCGTTCTGTTTTCTTACAACCTTTGTATGATCGTCGATAAAGCCGATCAGTCCAAAAAGAGCCGAAAAAACGATAACGCTGATAAGTCTGTAGAAAGCGTTGAACGTTTCCTTTTCGGTGAGGTCGAAACCTCCTCTTAAACGGCATATCCAGTAGCCGATAATGGGAACGATTATCACAGGGATTATAAACATAAATCCACCCATAGTAGGAGTTCCCTGTTTTTTTGCGTGCCACTGCGGACCGTCCTCGGTTTTGATAGGCTGACCGAATTTTATTCTTCTGAGAAACGGAATAAGAAAAATTCCTAAAACTCCTGCTATAACGAACGACAGCATTGTGACTGCCAGATTTATTATCCAATAAGACATTTATATACAACTCCTGATTGATTTTGATTGAAATATATCGGCGGTTTATATTATTACGAAGCAGATTTTGTCCCCCTCTGTAACGTTCAGAGCAGCTTTAACCCTTCTGCAACTATTTCTCTTTCATCGAAATGGATATGCTTCATACCGGCGAGAACCTGATAATCCTCATGCCCTTTTCCTGCAAGAACTATTATATCATCTTTTTCAGCAATTTTCAAGGCATGAAAGATAGCTTCTTTTCTGTCAACGACAACATCGTAAGGAATTTCGCAACCTTCAAGTCCGGTGAGGATATCTTTTATAATAGCTTCCGGCTCTTCATTTCTCGGATTATCGGATGTAATTATAAGTTTATCCGCATATTTTGCCGCAGCCACAGCCATTTTCGGACGTTTTGCAGCATCACGGTTTCCTCCGCAGCCAAAAAGACAAATAAGATGATGTTTAGTATATTCCCTTACGCTTCGGAGGATATTTTCAACGGCGTCCGGAGTATGAGCGTAGTCGCAGATAACTGTAAAATCTCTTCCGGTCGGGATAACCTCGCATCTGCCCTTAACACCGTTATACTCCTGAACAGCAGAAATTATGCTCTCGATATCGAGTCCGGCTTTAAGACAGACTGCCATTGCCGCTGTAATATTTGAAACATTGAAAAGTCCGGGGATCCTTGATTGAACCAAATGAGATTTTCCTCCGTCGCAGAACCAGAAGCTTGAACCGGTAGACTTTATCTTAATGCCGTCGGCATAAAACGAAGCGTTTTCTTTAACGCTGAACGTGAATTTGTCGCAGCCTATCTCGCTGTAGAGCCTTTTTCCGTAATCGTCGTCAATATTGCAGACAGCCATGTCGCATATATCGAAAAGCATTTTCTTTGCCTGATAATAATTCTCCATGTTCTTATGATAATCAAGATGATCCTGAGTAAGATTCGTAAACACAGCTATATCGAAATGCGAACAGCCTATTCTGTTCTGAACAAGACCAAACGAGCTTACCTCCATAACAACATATTCACATCCGGCATCTGCCATGTCTGCAAGAAGCTTCATAAAATCGTAAGTCATAGGAGTTGTATTCTCTGTGTGGACTATCTTGTCGCCTATCTCATTCTGAATCGTTCCGACAAGACCTGTTTTGTGTCCGTTTGCCATAAGGATATGCTTGATAACGTTGGTTATAGTCGTTTTTCCGTTAGTTCCGGTAACGCCGATAAGCTTCAGCTTTTTTTCCGGATGACCAAACCATGCGGCGCATATTTTTCCGTAAAGGCTCCGTGAATTATCAGTCAGTATCTGTCTGTCTCCAAGACCGAGGTCACGCTCGCAAACTACGGCTGCCGCACCTTTTTTAAGCATTTCTGCCGCAGCATCATGTCCGTCGAAGCTGCCGCCTTTCACGCAGACAAACAAACTTCCTTTTTCAACCTTTCTCGTATCATCAGTAACGGAACTTATTTCCGTATCGCCGATATTTGTAACAGCATTATCTTCAAGCAGTTCGTATAATTTCAATTTTCTCAACTCCTGATGTTAATATTTTAAGACAGCGTCACGCAATTAGTCTGAGTTTTCATACACGGTGAATTCCAGCTCAATAGTAGTTCCCTTTGGAACGGACTCGCCCGGTTCGTACGACTGTGAACTTACCACAGCGTTATCACGCATCGAACCTCTTGCAACGCAGTTCAGTTCGCAATAAGCTATCTGATCGTTTGCCCATGCCGGAGTCATTCCCTTAAGATCGGGAACTGTAGTATATTCAACAGTGTGTCCCTTTTCAGTATAGAGATACACACATCCGTCCTTAGAGACAGATTTTCCGGTAACAGGCGACTGCGCAACGACCTCGATTCCGTTTCCGATAATTTCGTATCTGATTCCGAGACCTTCCAGAGTCTGTTTTGCATTATCAAGAGAGCCTTCGAGAAGCGGAATCTTGACATCAAGGTTTTCAAGCTCTTCATCGGTGTATTCAGGACTTATTCCCAGATAAGGCAGAACGTCTGTGAAAATATCTCTTGCGGTAGGAACAGCAACCGTACTTCCGTAATATTCGTTATTTGTTTTATGAGGCATATCTGCAAGAACAAGCAGAACGATCTCCGGATCGTCCGCGGGAGTGAAGCAGACATAAGATGCGGCATATTCCTGATCGTCGAAATTTTCCTGCTGATTTACGTCCGTGTTTTCGTTTACAGTTTCCATAAGACGCTGAGCCGTACCTGATTTTCCTCCGATACGATAGCCCTTGATATTAACGTTTCCTCCGTTGTTATCAGCAACGACATGATAAAGAGCGTCTCTCATTATAGCGGAAGTATCTTCAGAAACTACCTGTCTGCGGACAGTACGCTCGTTTTTGAAAACAACGTTTCCGTCCTCATCGAGAATCTTGTCAACCACATATGGCTGGAGCAGATACCCGCCGTTTATTACAGCACAGTAAGATGTTATCATTTCAATAGGAGTGATAGTTTCACCCTGTCCGAAGGAACAAACAGCAAGATCGACATTGGATTTTGTCGGAGGGTATACTCCCCAGCTTTCTGCCGGAAGATCTATTCCGGTTTGTTCACTAAGACCAAAAGCATCGAAGTAGTCAAAAAATCTTGTAACTCCAATACGTGCGCCTATTTCCATAAAAGCAGGGTTACAGGAATGTGTAAGAGCCAGCTGATAAGACTGCGCTCCGTGTCCATCAAGCTTATGACAATTTATCGGCTGAGTATGACCTTCGATCTTCGAGAAACCTCTGCAGTAAAACGAGTCTTTCTCGAGGTCGATTAGATTTTCTTCAAAAGCCTCTGCACTTGTTATGACCTTGAATACAGAACCTGGTTCATATCTCTCAGAAATATTCTTATTTCTCCACTGCGTTTCACGTTCCTGAGCAAGTTTTTTATTGGCTTCATCCTCATTTTTCATTGCCTTTATATCAGCTTCGGCAGCTTCTGAAATGGCATACGGATTATTCAGATCAAAGCTGGGATACTGAGCCATACCATATATCGCTCCGGTCTTAGCGTTCATGAGGATAGCGCAGGCACGGTTTTTTACCTCGAATCGTGTAACCATTTCCTCCAGATGCTTTTCAAGATAACTTTGGATATTCATGTCGATAGTGAGATAAATATCATCACCGTTTTTAGGAGAATATGTTTTCGAGTAGCGATAAGGAAGCTCGTTTCCGTTCGAATCCTTTGCGGAGATAGTTCTTCCGTCGATACCTGAAAGGTACTCATTATAGTAGGATTCAATTCCGTAAATTCCGTTTCCGTCAGCAGTCGTAAATCCAATAACGGAAGCCGCAAGCTCATTCATGGGATAATAACGTTTTGTATCCTCTGTAACGTTGAGCGAGATAAATCCGTACTTATTGAAAAAAGCAAGCAGTTCATCGGCTACAGGCTTTTCGACCTTATCCTGAAGGACGCTGTACTGCGTATTCTCCTCCATTGCAGAACGGACTTCTTCCGGAGTTATTCCAAGCTTTTCAGAAAGAAACGCAACTGTTTCCTCCTGAAAATCGTAAGAAGATTCAGGGAGAGGATTCAGTTCATTGCCGTCCTCATCATACGAAGGCTTATAGTCTCCGTTCGCCTTATCGGCATTTCTTTTGTCGATTCTCTGCTGAAGTTCTTTAAGATCCTCTCTATAGCGTGTAGGATCGAGAAAAACCTTATAAACAGATGCACTTTTGGCAAGAGCAGCTCCGTTTGCATCATAAATCGAGCCTCTATGCGCAGAGATCGTTATAGAGCCGAAATGCTGATCGTTTGCCATAGCCTGATATTTATCATTATTTAAAACTGAAATTCTGAAAAAATTTATCGCAACGGCAGCAAATAAAATAAAAAACACCGCCGTCATAACAAATTTTGTTCTGAACCGCATTGAATTAGATGGATTATAATTAGCCATAAGTCTTCCTTTCCTTGAACAGTTCCATATAAATAAGAATAAGGCAGGGTAACTTTCATGCTGCCCCGCCTTTGAACATCTTATTTTTTCCGGATGTCCGTTTCTTTTGATACGACGAAGGATTTATCGCTGTTCAACGTGAAACTGCCGCTCCCGAAGCTCCTTAACGCTTTGAGCCTCGGGAACAAGCAATTCCGATATTCCGATCACCCGCTGTATCTCCGTGTTCTACATATAACCTCGGCATTTTCATTTGCCAATAGTATTCATTAATTAAACGGGCAGTCTCTTTTAATATATTTATATTGGTACTACCCTCTGAAATATTCCACACATTTGTCAAAAAAGCCCTTGACCTTTGCCATAAGACCTTCTTCCTGTTCAGGAATATTTACCACGTCACCGGTCTGTATCTTAATGTACTTGATCTGAGAAGAATCTATTCTCTGCATTCCAAGAACATTTTCTGCATAATCTTCGACGTTTTTCGCAGAAAGCTGGCTTTCAAGCTCTGCCTGAAGTCTGACATTCTCCGCTTCGGCAAGACTAAGCTTATCATTAAGTGATGAGACCTTATTATAAGCGGTATCTCTTTTATTAAGAGTATAAATTACCGAGCCGAGCAGCGCTGCCGCAATCAGAGAGAAAAAAATTATTTTTATAACCGAACCGCTTCTTGCTTCTGTCCGTCTCTGCCTGATACGGGGCTTTTCCTCAATTTCAGGTTCCTGACTAACGCCTGTATCCAATGATCTGTCGGAGTCTGAACTATCAAAGTTTTCTTCATTATAATATCTGATATTACTAACCATTGATATTTCCGCTCCTTTCAATGATCCTGAGCTTTGCGCTTCTGCTTCTGTTGTTTCTTTCAAGTTCCTCATCATTAGCCTCTATAGGCTTTCTGTTCACAAGAATTCCCTGCGGCTTGTGACCGCAAACACACTGGGGAAAATCAGGCGGACAAATACATCCTCTGCACCATCCGGCAAATCTTTGTTTAACAAGCCGGTCTTCCAGCGAATGGAATGTGATAACAGCAAGACGTCCGCCGGCTTTCAGACTGTAAAAAGCTTCATCAAGACCTTTTGAAAGATGATCGAGCTCTCCGTTTACAGCAATTCTGATTGCCTGAAAAGTCTTTTTGCAAGGGTTTTTATCTCGTCTTGCCTTCTGAGGAACGCTGTTTCTTATGATATCCGCAAGCTGAACAGTGGTTTCGATACGAACGTTTTCACGTTCTTTAACGATATTTGCCGCAATACGCCGTGAAAATTTTTCCTCGCCGTATTCAAAAATAATTCGTGCAAGTTCCTGTTCAGAGTAAGTATTGACCACATCGGCTGCACTTATGCCCTCTTTGCTCATGCGCATATCGAGCGGAGCGTCAACGTGGTAAGAAAAGCCTCTGCTGCCTTCATCGAGCTGAAACGACGAAACACCAAGATCCATAAGGATTCCGTCAACAGCTTCAATGCCAAGTTCATCAAGAACGTCTTTTATCTGAGAATAATTTCTGTGAACGACCTGAGCATTACCGAAAACCGCAAGCCTTTTTGTTGCCGCAGCGACAGCATCCGGATCACGGTCGAGAGAAATGAGCTTTCCTTTTTCATTAAGCCTTAAAGCGATCAGAGAAGAATGACCGCCGCCTCCGGCAGTACCGTCAACATAGATACCGTCAGGGCAGATATTCAATCCTTCAATACATTCCGCAGCCAGCACGGGAACATGGTAAAATTCCATTATAAAAACCTCTCCTTAAAACAGCCGGGCCTGCAAGCTTTTCAGCCGTAAGCTCACCGGACTTTGAAATAAGCTTAAAGCGAAAAAATCAGACCGCTTTCTGCGGTTTTGCTGATTTTCTCTAAAGAACGAGGTCTGCAAGAGCATCATTGATATCATCAAGAGTAATGCTGCTGCTGAATTCTTCCCATGCAGCTCTGTTCCATATTTCGGCTCTGTTTTCAGAACCTATTACAACAACGTCATCAGTTATTCCAGCATAATCTCTTAGCTGCTGAGCAATAAAAATTCTTCCCTGTTTATCCGGTGTTTGCTTATCGGTGCAGGAAAGTAAGATTCTTCTGATGTTGCTTCCCTTTTTTCCGGGAACGGAAAAGAGTTTGCTTCGGTACGCTTCAAATTCCTCAGGAGAATAAACGGCGATATAGTGATCGTCATGACCGGCGCACAAATAGAACTCCGGTCCGAGTATATCACGAAGCTTATTTGGGAAGCTCATACGACCTTTCTGGTCGATACTTGGATAATAAGTACCGCATAACGGATCTGCCATGAACTTCGCCTCGCCTTCCTTCTAACTCGCTTTAGTAATTTCACCTTAAATGCGGCGAAAATTACAACTAATCACCTTTTTTCACCCTATAATTATTTTAACACTTTATAAGAGATTAATCAAGATGGAACATTGCACAAAACTAAACATTGTATGCGTCGCATATTCAGTGATTATATATAAAACATTCAAATCAGAAGGTTCGACATAAAAACAAATGTTTTAAGTTTAGTTATATTTGTTAATTATATTTCACCGTTTTTCACCTTTTCAGAAAAAAGTCAGGAATTTTTTTGCATTTTTCCGCAAAATCGCCTGATCCGACCTATAAAACAAATCCTCGAACAGAATTATTTTCGTTCTGTTCGAGGATTTTCTGAAAAGTTATATTCAAATTTTATTCTGAGTCTGATGCTGCATCCGAAGAAGTATCGGAAGGAGCAGTTGTACTGTGGGCTTCATCATAATCTTCCTTAAAGTCCGAATCTTCAGGAGATTCAGTCGGTTCTTCCGTGTAAACCGGCGGAGTATAAGTAAGATTGAATTTGCAGGATTTAAGTCCCATAGCAAGCGAGAATGCATATGCTCTCACATACATCTGTCCGTCAATAAGAACATCGGTAGCGTAGCCGGTCTGTTCGGAATAGATCGGCTGAATCCAGTTATTCGGATCGTCCGAAAGAGTGATTCCGTACTGGGATTGTATACGATTTCTCAGATCAGATTCACTTATATATGTAACTGTTCCGTAATGCGGATCATAAGCGCCGTCATAATCGCTCTGAACGCTGGTAAGATAAGGAATATCCTGATAGAAAACCTCATAGCAGTTTGCCGAGCATCCTCCGCTTGAAGCCGAGAACATGGTAAGAGCATAATCGCCGTCATAGAAAAGAGCCTCGCCGAGAACTTCAGTGCAGGCGTCAATAACTATCTGAGGCGGATTCGGTTTCATTATCAGATCGTTTGCATCGTCACCATTATATTTAATATAGGTATAAGCCGCAACAGCCTGAGCCTTTATAGCTTCATATGCCATTGAACCTCCAACCTCGTTATATACTATCTGTGAAATTACATCCAGAGTTTCCCCGGCAGGAACATGACCGACGGTAAGCTCTTCTTCATCGGTCATTTCGGTATTCATGAGGTAAGTTCCTGGATAATAATGGAAAAGAATATCCTGATAAGTCCAGCCGCTATATGAAGCGTACATATTTGCGCCGTTCTGGCTCATTCCAACGCCGTGTCCCCAGCCGTATGTAACAAAAGCAAATTCGCCTGGCTGAGCGTTTACAGACAGATCTCTGTTCGGAGGAACATACCCCACCGGCTTTCCGGAAAGATAAAGCTCAACCTCAGTCGGTTCTGCGTTTCTTGATTTTCTTGTAAGAGAGGGCGACGCTTTTTTGATAGCCTTTCGCCTTGCTATCATAGCTTCTACGGCATCTTCGGTAAGTTCTTTTTTCTCGGATGGAGCAGCTTCCGGGACTTCAAGCATTTCCGGAGTTGTAAGTTCGTACCTGATAAGAGACATACTTGAATCGTACTCGGAAATATCTGTTTTCACCCAATTTATCGGTTCTTCTTCCTCTTCCGGAATAATTTCGTTTTCGTTTGAAGAATCGGAAACAGATTCTGTTGTTTCAGTTGTTTCCGACGTATTTTCCGCAGTTGTATCCGTAACTGCCGATTCAGAAGAAGTCTCGGTCTCTGTAGTTTCCTGAGCATAAACCAATCCGGAAACTGCTCCCGTAAAAGCAAGCGTTCCAGCCATTAAAGCGGCGGCACTTTTTGTCATTTTTCTCTTTTTCATAAATATAACTCCATTTATTCATGGTTACAGTATTTGATTTTTCCCATTACAAGGAGGACGCTGTCCTCCTTAAACTTCCTGCCAAAGGGGTAATCCGCCTAACTGGCGCCCGTCCCCTCTGTCGGCAAGCCGACATCTCCCCAAACTGTGGGGAGTAACCCTTTGGAAACCCAGTATTAATCATTTCAAATCCCCATAAGGGAATTGGAAATGATTAGACGAATGTCAATAGAGTAATTAAACGTTCGACAATAAATTATGTAGACAAAGTCATCCTTATATAGATAAAAAATTAAATAATGCTACCATGATTATTGTGCATTGGTTGTTTCCGGCTCTGAGGAAGTTGTTTCAGGATCAGGCTGATGAGCCTTTATCCATTACTCGGTATGAGCTATAGAATTCATATCGCTGACCGTTTCGCCGTCTCTGAGGCGTCTTGCAACTATAATAAAACGTGAGTTATCATAGTTCTGGTAGCAAGTTGAAAGCGTTAAAAGCTTATCGCCGTATTCAACATCGATTCCTGTATCGAGCATAGCCCAGCTCTTACAGCGGTCAACAAAGAAATCAAAATCCTCTTTTGTATCAAGTTCTTCCATATTCCAGTAAACAAAATCGTTTCCATCGTAATTGCCGCTCGCTGTCAGAAAAGCAAAAATAACATAGTCATAATCCCTGTAATTCGAGCTTAAACGTATAAATGGATTTTGCTCATACAAACCGTAATCCTGTCTGTACCATCTCAGCGAACCAAACTGCGAATTGTTTGCCATATCATGACCGTGAATAATGATATTCTCAGATTGCTCATCTTCATCACTTCCGAAAACGTCACGGTAATCCATGAAGAGCGAGCCTTCTATGTCATAATTTCTGTCCAGATCTTTATAGAGATAGTAGGAATTTGCAATATACTCTTCCGGACCGTAAAAAGGGTCGCCCTCTTCGATCTCTCCCGGATCAAGAAGAACCGGATAATCAACGTTGGTTCCGTCGATTTTAAGATATCCGATAACATCCGGATTCTTCCGTAGAAGCATTCTGGCACGCTGTGTCATTCCGGTTTCAGAAGGAACATAAGGAATATTTTCTGCCCAGTTATCGGGGAGTTTCATTTCCTCTGTAACAGGCTCGGTTATAGGAACTGTCTGCGGTTCGTCAACGCTGCTGAAAGTGGGAACCATTTTCTGATCTTTATTAATTGAATAAACATATGCTCCCAGTCCGACAGCAGCCGCACAGGCAACGCAGGCAGATACAATTTTAACAGGTTTTTTCATTTGAAAGATTACACCTCTGATATTGCTTGGATTGAAGATCTATATCAATATAAAATCAGTCCGACTTTTTTTCTTCTGATTCATTCGGTCCGTAAGGCACAAACTCTGCATTAGGATCATACCGATAGCTTGTATCAGAATAACTATAATAAAGCGACGGCCATTTGATATTAGGATTAGCCTCACTGTTCTGGGTTCCTTCCAGTGGATCTTCGCCGTCACGAACAAGTCTTGCAAGGATAATAAGTCTTCCTCTGTCGCCAAGAAGAGTATTGCAGGTAGAAAGAGTTAAAAGCTTATCGCCGTATTTCACATCAACATCGTTTGTACGAAGAGTTCTTCTTTTGGCTTCATTGACGAAATCATAGAAATCCTTTTCATCCTCGAAATTAAGCCTGTTCCAGCAATCGAATTTCGTATCCGATTCATCCTCTGAATCGAGAAGAAAGAATGAAAAAATTTTATAGGTGTAGCGTCCGTAATTGGAATTAAGCTCGATAACAGGATGCTTTTCGTAATAATCATAATTTCTTTGATAATATTTAAGTGTTCCGAACATTGTTTCATCGCCCATATTATGACCGTAAATAACGAGATTATCGGAATTCGGGTATTTAAGATGTCCCTCTGAATCGACATCGTCAAAATGATTTCTGTAATCGAGGAAAATTTCTCCGGCTCTTGATTCATCGCCGTTTATCTTAACATCAAGATACTTAAAATTATCGCTTGCCTGCATAACCGGATTATTTACAAAAGTATCAGGAATTGAAATAACTCCTACAACCTCACTGTTTATATCGAGAAGCTTTCTTGCTCCGGAAAGCATATGATAAACAGGTCTGTCATCGATCTCATCAGTTTCAGAATCGGCTGTCGGAGGAGTCCAATCCTCGTCCTCATACGTCCAGTACATATCCATAACCTGATTATTTATTTTCTTGCTGTTCCACAGATCAAGATAATAGTCAGAAACCATATATCCGCAGACGATAATTGCAACTATCGAGCCGAGAAAAACGAGCTTTCTTATACGTTCGCCGATACTGTCGCCTTTCTGTGGAAAAAGACCGAGAAAACTCTCTTTAAAAGTTTTCTTCTTTTTTTTCTTCTTCTTTTTCACAGGCGGAGTTTTTTCCTTTGCGGCAGTAACAGGAACTGCCGTTTTTTCGGGAATTTTCTCCTGTACCGCCTTGTTCTCCTCCAAAGCGCCGCTATCTTCCTTCACCGCAACAGACAGGGCAGCAGCAGTGACTTCTTCATTTGAAGCAGCAAAGATTTCCGAAACATTCTCTTCGATCGGAGCTTCAGCAGTAATATCAGCTTCCGAAAGCTCCGGTTCGTGACTTTTTGCTGCAAGTTCGTTCAGAATATCTTCTGCATCCAAGCTTTTGTTTTCCTTAACTTTCTGAACCTTTCTTGCTATTCGCTCCGCAAGAGCGGTTTCCCATTCAGATTCGCTTGAATTCTGAACAGAATTTTTTATCTTACCGATTTTATCGGCAAGCAGTTTTGATTCCGGGCTGTTTTCTGCTGCCGAATCCTTTAATAAATCACTCATTCTGACTGATTCGCCTCCATCAGTTCATTTTCAATAGTCTCAAAAGCAAAAGCAGCAGCCGCATAGCGGATATTTCTGCGGCTTTTATCGGTGAGACCGCTTAGATCGGGCAATTCTACAAACTGTCTGCCCATAATATCAAAACCTATATATACCGTTCCGACCGGAGTTTCTTCCGTTCCGCCGTCCGGACCGGCAATTCCTGTAACTGAAACGCATACATCAGCTCCCGAACGGAATTTCAGTCCCTTGACCATGCTCAAAGCAACCTGACTGCTGACTACGCCGTATTTCTTTATTTCATTCTCCGGAACTCCCAGAAATTCGCTCTTTATTCTCTCAGAATAAGTACACAATCCCAGTTCAAAAACTGATGATGCTCCGGAAACAGAAGTTATCAGCTCAGATAGCAGACCTCCCGTACAGCTTTCAGCCGCAGAGACAGTCAAACCCTTCTGTTTTAATAATTTTACAACATTTGTAACCGTTTTGTCAAGATTAAAGGGCAGATATTCGTTATTTTGGCTATTGTTCACGATATCATCTCCATTATTTTTGTTATTTAGTCACAACAACATTTTAACCAATTTGTAATATTTGGAAATTTTACTTTCCTATGTTAAAGGTTTTCATCTCTGTATTTTCAACAGCTTTCTGTATAAGAGGTTCAAAATCAAAGCTGTTCTGAGCCTTTTCAACATCCGAAAGCAACGGTCTTACCTTTGGATGACGAGGAGTAAATACAGTACAGCAATCCTCATAAGGAAGAGTTGAAGTTTCAAATGTATCTATTTTACGGGCAATTTCGATTATTTCGGTCTTATCCATTCCAACGAGCGGACGAAATACAGGAATACGGCAAACAGCGTCTGTACAGGCGATCGCCGCCATAGTCTGGCTTGCGACCTGTCCAACGCTTTCCCCTGTTATCAGAGCAAGACAATTATCCTTTTCGGCTATACGCTGAGCAATCTCCATCATAAGCCTTCTCATGATAATAGTGAAATATTCTTCGGGACAGTTATCCTTGATAGCCTCCTGAAGTTCAGTAAACGGAACGCAGTAGAAAGCTATTCCGCCGCAGTAATCCGTAAGTTTTTCACAAAGCTGCTCAACCTTGAGCTGCGCACGTTCCGATGTGTAAGGTGGGCTGACATAGTGAATAGCGGCAATGTGAACTCCCCTTTTTGCCATCATCCATCCGGCTACAGGACTGTCGATTCCGCCCGAGAGAAGAAGCATAGCCTTTCCGCTGCTTCCAACAGGAAGTCCGCCTGCGCCTTTGATATTCTCGGCATGAACGTAAGCGTTTGTATCACGCACCTCGACCGTAACGGTCACTTCCGGATTTTTAACGTCAACAGACAGATTCGGGAATTTTTCAAGAAGAATACCACCCAGTTCCATGCATATCTCCGGCGATTTCATGGGAAAAGCCTTATCCGCACGCTTTGCATTTACCTTGAAAGTCTTTGCACAGCTAAGAATATCTCCGAGGTATTCAACACTTTTATCACAGATATCGGAAAAATCCTTTTCACACACGCAGGCACGGCAAAGAGCTGCGATACCAAAGATTTTTCCGACACGATCAACGACCTCGGAAAGGTCTATATCGTCGTCAGCCGGAGTTATATAAAGCGTAGACTGAGCGCTGGTGCATACGAATTTACCAAGACTTTTGATTCTGCGCTTGATATTTTTTGTAAGCATATCCTCAAAAGATTTTTTATTCAATCCCTTAAGAACCATTTCTCCGTATTTTACAAGTACGATTTCTTTCATGTTAAATTTATTTCCTTTCTTTTCATCAGCTTCTTATCTTTTTCATTCCCTCAATGAGAGCTTCAACTAACAAATCAAGTTCTTCGACCGTATTTTCAGCAGAAAGACTTATTCTGAGTGCAGTGTCAGCGGATCTATCCTTTACTCCAAAGCTTCCGAGCACACCGCTCTGCGCTCCCTTTGAGCAAGCTGAACCGCTTGAAACGTATATTTCCTTGCTCTCAAGGAAATGGAGCATTATCTCGGAACGCTTCCCTGCGGCTGATATATTTATAATATAAGGAGAACCATCCTCCGGCGAATTAACATCAATTCCATCAATTCCCGAAAGCCTCTCCAGAAGATGATTTTTCAAATCGGAAACACAGTCCCAGCGTTCGGAAATGCTTGAAGAAAGCTTTTCAACAGCAGCTCCGAATGCAGCAATAAGCGGAACGCTCTCAGTTCCAGAACGAACTCCTTTTTCCTGTTTTCCACCCGTAACAATGGGGACAACTCTTATTCCTTTTTTTATGTAAAGCGCACCTATTCCCTTTACTCCGTGAATTTTATGACCACTAAGCGAAATGAGGTCTGCATTAAGCGAAGCTGCTTTAACGGGGAGCTTCATGTATCCCTGAACACAGTCGCAATGCGTGACAATATCAGGAAAACGTCTTTTTACAGCCGAAAAAGCCTCTTTTACGGGAAGGATATATCCGGTTTCATTATTGACCATCATCATGCTTATCAGGCAGGTATTTTCATCACAGGCATTAACGAAATCGACGTCATACAGCCTTCCATCGGCTCTTGGAGCTACTCTTGCTATCTCAAAGCCTTTTTCTTCAAGAGTGCAGGCAGTCTCCTCAACAGAAGCGTGTTCGACGGCTGAAATGACGATTTTACGTTTTTTTCTTCCGTAAGCCTGTGACGCTCCACGCAAAGCAAGATTATTGCTTTCAGTCGCACCGGAAGTGAAATAAATCGTTCCGCTGTCAGCGCCGATAGAATCGGCGATAATTTTTCTTGCTCTGTCCATAACAAGCTGAGCGTTGAGTCCGGCTTTATGAAGCGAAGAAGGGTTTCCGAAATTGACCGTCATTGCGTCCAATGCCGCAGAAACGGCTTCCGGACATGGTTTAGTTGTAGCTGCGTTATCAAGGTAAACAGACATTTTTATCTCTCCATATTTTTAGTACCTTTAATTATAACACAAAACAAGAAAAAAAGCCACTGTTATTTTAAAATTTCTCCTAATTTTCATAAAAAATAACTGCCATACATATTGTACGGCAGTTCATATACTACATCTAAAAATTAATATCGGGTTTCCAAAGGGGATGTACTCCCCTTTGGCAGGGGTTTAAGGGGACGGAGTCCCCCTTATTCGCCCATTCTCGCTCTGATATATTTTTCGAGCATATCGACAGTACCGTCGATCCCAAGACGGCTGCTGTTTATGCTGAGGTCGTAAAGACGTGAATCGCCCCAATGACCTAAGCAATGGTAGTTATGGTAACGCTTTCTTTTTCTGTCTTTTTTATCGATAAAAGCTTTTGCTTTATCCTCGGAAAGTTCGTAAACGCTCATAACACGCTTTATTTTTTCGTCCATGTCGCCGAGAATAAACAGTGAAACAAGCGACTGATACTTTCTCAGCTTTGTTTCCGAGCATCGTCCGACAACAACAAAAGATTCTCCGCTTTTTGCCTTTTCCTCGATAAAATCAAACTGCATTTCTGCAATATTATCCTCGATAGAATTGCTGTAGCCTCTTACCGAACGTGAGAAAAGACGATGCTTCGGATTCTCGTTATACTTTTCGATCTCTTCCGGAGTAAGACCGGTTTTCTCGGAAATTTCTGTGATAAGATGTCTGTCATAAATCGGAATATCAAATCTTTTTGCTAAAGCTTCGGCAATAACACGTCCTCCGCTTCCGAATTCACGTCCGACCGAAATAATAATCTGTCCCATGATAAAATCCTCCTCATCCTTATTAATTATAAGTATCTGGCGAAAATATATACTGTTGAAATCGCAAGAACTATTACTGTTGCCGGAGCAAGCTTCTTACAGTATTTTCCCCAGCCTATCGGATAGCCGTTCTTTGCAGCTACCGATGTTCCAACTACGTTTGCAGAAGCTCCGATCGGAGTTGCACTTCCGCCGATATCGGTTCCGATAGAAAGCGCCCATGCAAGCGTATTCAGGTTAACACCGGCTGTTGCAGCAAGACTCTGAATAACGGGAACCATCGTTGCTGCAAACGGAATATTATCAACAAATGCGCTTGCAATTGCAGAAACCCAAAGAATAATCGCAACCATAAGCATAACGTTTCCGCCGCTGATCTTTTCGATAAATTCAGCGATAAGCTCAAGGATTTCGGTTTCTTCAAGTCCGCCGACAACTATAAATAATCCTATGAAGAAAACGAGCGTTTTATAATCTACCTTTTTTATAAGCTCCAGAGCGTTTTTTCCTGAAGTTATAAGCGTAATTGCAGCAATAAAAAGTCCGATAGTAGCAACGGTAAGATGAGTCATCGCATGAGTTATAAGCAAAACAACTGCGATACCAAAAATAACGCTGCTGATAATAAAATCCTTTTTATTGGTTATAGCCTCTGAAGGCTTAGGGAATTTGCTTATATCAACACCTGCCGAGCCTTCCGTCACGATTTCTTTTCTGAAAGCAAAATAGAAGAAAACAATAGTGAAAACAAGGCAGATACCTGCGGCAACGCCTGTATTCGTAAGAAAATCAAAGAACGAATATCCCAGCGAAGTTCCCACGATAATGTTAGGCGGATCTCCGCACATTGTTGCGCTTCCTCCGAGATTTGCGCAGAATATCTCGGAAAGTATCATTGGAACAGGATTGAATTTAAGGAGCTGTGCAAGCTCGATAGTAACCGCTGCAAGGAACATAATAACGGTGATACTGTCGATAAACATCGAAAGAACAGCGGACATTATCATAAAAGTAATGAATATCGGTATAGTTTTGCATTTAACAAGAAAAGCTATCTTCATGCAAAGCCATCTGAAAAATCCCGCTTTAGCCATTCCTTCAACCATAACCATCATTCCGGCAATAAAAATAATAGTCGCCCAGTTAATTCCCTTACTTTCGCTTTCCGTGACCTGATACCAGAAATCCTTAGTAGCAAAGCCCTTGAGAGCGATAGTATCCCATATTGCCTTTCCGCTTCGCATACAGATGCCGAAAACGACGATAAGCGTCAGAATTCCGCTTCCGAGAGTAACGTAATGCCGTTCAATTTTATCAAGAACTATCATAACAAACATAGCTATGAAAATTATAACGGCAAAGATTTGTGCTGCTGTCATAAACCAACCTCCATAAAACTGCGGTAAATACACCTGATTACACAGCGATCGGGTGTAAACCGTTGAAATAAATTTTTCTGAAACACTGTTCAGAAAATCCCTTTCGACTTATAGCACATCTTCCAAATTATTTCAAGATTATTTCGCATTTTTTATTTTTTCGATTACTTTTCTACAAATTGAGTCCGTATTTTAAATTTTTCCGAAAAAATTAGTACATCTTGTCAAAACGTATTGCAAAAATTAAGAGCTTGTGGTATAATAAGTAGTAATTTAAATTTGTCAAAACATAGGGAGAATATAATTATGAACGACTTTCTTATTGAAACAAATAGACTTACAATCAGAAAATTTCATGCTGATGACTGGAAAGACCTTGCGGAAATATTAACAGATAAAAATATAGTCTACTATGAACCTTACGATATTTTTACGCTTGAGCAATGTAAAACTGAAGCCGAAAATTTCTCTCGCAGCAATAATTTCTATGCCGTTACTTTAAAGAATGAGGACAAGGTTATAGGAAAGTTATATTTTAACAATGAAGGAAATTACGGTACATACGAACTGGGTTACACTTTTAACGCTGCATATCAGGGACATGGCTACGCCAAAGAAAGCAGTGCAGCTCTGATAAAATATGCATTCAAAAATATGGAAGTTCGAAAGATAATCGCATATTCAGATTCAACCAATGAAAGATCATGGAGATTGCTGGAAGCACTCGGAATGAAGCGTGAAGGCGAGCTGAAAGCATATACTTTCAAGCACAGAGACAAAAACGATGAACCTATTTGGCAGGATATGCTGGTATATGCTATATTTAATCCTTCAATACAACACAAGTTTGAGGAGTGAGCCTGTATGATAATCAGAAAAATGAAATCATCCGACTACGAAACCGTTTATGCGCTATGGCTTTCCTGCAAAGGTATGGGACTAAACGACGTTGACGATTCCAGAACCGGAATTGAAAAATTCTTGAATAGAAATCCCGAAACCTGCTTTGTCGCTGAAATCAATGATAAGCTTATTGGAGTTATTATGGCAGGAAACGACGGCAGAAGAGGATATATTTATCATACCGCAGTTCACCCCGATTTCAGAAATCAAGGTATAGCAAGAACGCTGGTCGAAACTGTTATGAAAGCCTTAAAAGAATGCGGCATCAGCAAGGTCTCACTTGTTGTATTTGAACGGAATCAGGATGGCAACGGTTTCTGGGAAAAACTCGGATTCACTGTTCGTGACGACCTTATTTACAGAAATAAATCTATCGTTGAAATGGTTCGGATAGATACCTGAGCCGCTTGAATTACTCTGATATTTTAGGAGAAAAATTATGATGTACCTTTTACTTGTGGTCGGCTTTGTACTGCTCATCAAAGGAGCTGACTTCTTCGTTGACGGAAGCTCGGCGGTTGCTAAAAAGCTCAGGATACCGCCTCTTATTATCGGTATGACAATTGTTGCAATGGGGACGAGCCTTCCGGAAACATCCGTAAGCGTAAGTGCGTCGCTTGCCGGAAAAAATGACTTGTCGATAAGCAATGCAGTCGGCTCTAACATTTTCAATCTTATGGTCGTTGCAGGATTCTGTGCAATATTGTGTCCGCTCCCTATCGGAAAGGATACGCTGAAAAAAGATTTTCCATTTTCCATTCTCGCTGCCGGTGTTCTTCTCGCTATGGGCGCAATTTTCGATGGGATATCTCGTATTGACGGTATTATTCTGCTTCTTTTGTTTGCACTTTTTCTTTACATGATGATAAACAGCGCCATTACCGCAAGAAATTCTGCTGTTTCTGCTGAAGACGAAGAAATAAAAAATCTTCCGGTATGGCAGTGTGCGCTTTATATTATCGGTGGGATCGCTGCGATCGCTTTCGGCGGCAAAATGGTTGTTGAAAGCGCCTCTGATATAGCACGCCATTTCGGAATGTCTGATAATCTCATCGGCATGACCATTGTCGCTCTTGGAACAAGTCTGCCGGAACTTGTAACATCTATTGTTGCCGCAAGAAAAAATGAAATGGATATGGCTCTTGGAAATGTTATCGGCTCTAATATATTCAACATTCTCTTCGTTCTCGGAATTGCCGCAGCCATTTCGCCTATCGGATTTACTTCGGCAAATATGATCGATACTGCTGTGCTTATCGCTTCAAGCCTGTTGGTGCTTATATTCTGTATTCCAAAAAGAAAACTCGTTCGCTGGAACGGAGTTTCAATGGTAGCTGTCTATGCCGGATTCACCGTTTATCTCTTTTTAAGATGATAACATCAAAAGCTGGATATCCGGTTCAATATTTGTTATAATGCAAAAAGGGTACTACGATAAGCGGTTCACTCATAAGATCTTGTTTAAAGAAATAACCGTCTCATTTGGATGCGAGGGCGGTTATTTCTTTTTTATGTAAAGAAGTTATTTCTTGACGGAATGATCTTTAGTGACCTTATAAACAAGAGTAATAGAATATCTGAGAGGATTAATACCGGGTTTCCAAAGGGACTGTACGTCCCTTTGGCAGGGGTATAAGGGGACAGCATCCCCTTTATGATCATTAACTAAGAATAAATACGGTTACTGCGACATTTTATCTGAAAATAGTTGAAAAAAATCATTAAACATGGTATAATTAAAAAAATATGAACTTTTTATCATGGAAAAGAGGTTGATCATGGCTGTTTTTAAGTGTAAGATGTGCGGCGGAGCGCTTGAACCGCTTGACGGCATAAATATATGTGAATGCGAATATTGCGGAACTCAGCAAACTCTCTCTAAAAGCCGTGACGATATAACGGCGAATCTTTTCAACCGTGCAAATCATCTCCGTCTTAACAATGATTTCGATAAGGCTCAGGAGGTTTACGAAAATATAGTTCAGAGCTGTCCTGATAATGCCGAAGCCTATTGGGGAATAGTCCTTTGCAAATACGGAATAGAATATGTGGACGATGTTCTTACAGGTAAAAAAATTCCGACCTGCCACCGTACTCAACTTGAACCTATCACTTCCGATGTCGACTATCAGTTCGCCATTAATTTTGCCGACTATACAAGCCGCAGTTTCTATGAAAATGAAGCGGAACAGATAGATAAAATCCAGCACGATATACTGAATATAGTACGCAGCGAAGAGCCTTTCGATGTTTTCATCTGCTATAAGGAAACAGATGGATCAGGTAACCGCACTCTCGACAGCGTCATCGCTAACGAGATCTACTATCAGCTCGAACAGGAAGGTTTCAAAACATTTTATGCTGCTATAACCCTTGAAGACAAGCTTGGTCAGGAATATGAACCGTATATTTTCTCGGCTCTTCAAAGTGCAAAAGTTATGCTCGTTGTCGGCACTAAACCAGAATATTTCAACTCACCTTGGGTTAAAAATGAATGGAACAGGTATCTTAAATTTATTAAATCAGACCGCAGCCGACGGCTTATTCCTTGCTATAAGGATATGGACGCTTACGATCTTCCGGAAGAATTTGCTCATCTTCAGGCTCAGGATATGTCCAAAATCGGCTTCATGACTGATATTATCAGGGGAATCAAAAAGATAGTTTCAGCCGAAAGTGGCTTTTCCGAATCAGCTTATCAGCGACCGCCGCAAAATGTTAACACCTTGCTCCAGCGTATCGAAATTTTCCTTAACGACGCTGATTTCGAAAACGCTGAGGAATACTGCGAACGTGTTCTTGATATTGATCCTGACTGTTCACAAGCATATTTTTCACGATTTCTTGCTGAAAATAACTGCCATTCCGCTTCAGAGCTCTACCTTCCTGAAAAAATCAAAAGATTTTCTGAAATTTACATAAACGCATACGGATTCAGAATGGAAAGCGACGAAATATACCGCAAAAGAATGCAGTATGTTATGGGAAATTCCATGAAGAATGCCGCCGCTTTTTCTCAGGGAGCTGAAAAAACGGAAATTATGCACATTGCTGAGGGTATTATTTCGCTCGTCAGAAATAATATTAAAGAAAAAGAACAGCAGGCGCTGCAAAATGAGCAGAATATCGCTGACGAATTTCTCAAAAAACATAACATGGAAAAAATAAATACCCGAAATAAAAAAAGAATTAAAGTTATTATCATGGTCAGCTCTATAATT
>CAJKFZ010000006.1 GCA_905199285.1 uncultured Ruminococcus sp. | reverse complement strand
CCTTAATATCGCTTGTTACAACGAGTACGGCTGCTAAGCCTATATCTATTATTCCCTCAAGAAGATAGAACCAGTTGCTGCTGAAATTCGATATATTATCCGGAAGATGCACAAGTGCGATTATAACCATGATTCCGGCAACAGCATAATTAACAAATTGAAGTCCGGTAAAAAGCATACAGGTCATTCCGACAGCGAGAAGAAGATCGGTAATATTGAATCCTCCACCTATGACCATATTCACAATAGCTTTTATTATAAGATAGCATCCGACAATCAGAGCAAAATTACGTCCCTGAACGTTATTTGTTTTCATATTCGTTTACTCCTTTACGATGAGATCGCTTATATCTATCTGTTCACCGTCTGCCCAAAGTCCTTCAAGCTTATAAAAGCTTCTTGTTTCCTTATAGAAAACATGAATAATAATATCCGCATAATCAAGAACTATCCAAGTGTTTCCGGTATCGGATTCTCTGCGCTGCGGCTCGATACCCTGCTGTGAGAGCTGAAATTCAACTTCGTCCGCAAGGGTTCTTGCGTGAGTATTGCTTGTTCCGTTTACAATAACGAAATAGTCGGCAAGAATTGTTAAATCAGAAATTTTGATAGCCTGAATATCCTCGCCTCGTTTGCTGTCGAGCGTTTTTATAATAAGCTCAAGTTTTTCCTGCTGTGTCATAATTTATCCTCCTATCCTCTTGCCGGAGCTTTTCCGTTCAGAAGCTCGTCAAGAGTTTCAGTCTTATTATCATAATTATCATAGTTGTGATCTACAAAATATTCAACGATCGCCACATCATCCCACGACAAAGGAGTCTGATACGGACGGTAATATTCATTAAGGAGATCAATTGTCTCCTGCTTGTGAATTGAGTAAATTGAATATTGATTGCCGTCAACGCCTATATACGGAGCGTTATTTGTAGTTCCTTCTCCGGGAACCATATCGACCTGAACGCTGTCCATAGAAAGTGTTCCACAGAAATCCGAAAGCTTACTCATATCCTCAACGCTCATATCCGTTGCAATAAGCTGACGGTCGTATATATCCTTTATATAACCGTAAAGCTTCATTTTTCCGTCATTTTTCGATATATCAAGAAGCTTCTGCATTGCCGCAGCCATAAAACGGCGCTGATTCTGCATACGTCCTATATCGCCTTCAAGCCAGCCAGAACGATATCGAACGAACCAGACCGACTGCTGTCCGTTAAGAACGATATCACCTGCATCAATAGTCTGTCCAACGTCAAAATTAATCGGAGCATCAAGTGTCATCGGAATTCCGCCGATAAGATCAATGATTTGCTCTATATCACTGCATTTAGTGGTAATATAAGCGTCGATTGGAACACCGAAATTCTGCTGAACAGCGTCAACGACACGCTGTACGGGAACTGATTCAGAAGGATTACCCATTGAATAAATACTGTTAAACTTAGTAGACGCCGAAGTTGTGAAGTCCGGAACGGCTGTATCACGAGGAATCTGAAGTATTCTCAGCTTTCCGGCGCCAAGATCGAACTGACATATCCACATAACATCAGTGTTGAAGTTATCCGGCTCAAATCCAAGGAAAAGCACCGTATACTGTCCTTCAACAAGCTGCGGAAGATCGAGTCCGTCATCGTAATCATCCGGAACAACGTTGCGATCAATATTAGGTACGACTTTTGTTTTATCAAGTTCACCCTCGATTTCAACAAGCGGCTGCCAGCGTTTGAAATAAGTTACAATAGAAACTCTTTCCTGCTGTCCGTTCTTTTTATACCATAAAATAGGCAGATTCAGCACCATAATAAAAATCAGGGCAAGGCTTAAAATAACAGAAATTGTTTTTACCAATCCGTCTTTCCATGAATATTTTTTATTTTTTTCTGAATCGCTGCCACCGTTATCGGCATAATAATTATCAAACGATCTGTCGTTCGGACGCTTGCTGCGATAATCATTCTCAGCGGTATTGGATTCATATATTCTCTGATCCGAATCATCCGATACAGCTTCATATCTGCCACGATACTCCTTAGGCGGTTCCGCTTCATATCTTCCGTGATAAGGCTGTGACGGTTCAGCTTCATGCAGTCCTTTATAAGGAACTGAAACCGGAGCTTCATATTTTCCGTGATATTCGTTCTGAACACCTGTTGTTTCATTTCCTGAATCTACTCTTTTAAGCGTTCTTAACGGCTTTGGTCTTGATTGTTCCGACTCTCTGCCGACACTTTCCTCAAAATTATCTTTTTCGTTCATTTGAGTCCTCTTTTCATGTTGCTGCTGTTTTTTTCTTCTCTTTGTAATCTCGTATAAAAATTATACCCCTCGGCAGTGCATATAGGCACCAATCCGCCTTTTTTTACAACAGATTTTACTGAAAAAGCAAATGCCTCAAGCATAGCGCCGTTAAGAGTTGAATACGAAAGCTTACGCATCTTATCAACATCTTTATAATCCCTGTCTGCTGAAATAAGATCCCCAAGATAAACAATTTCTTCAAGACGTGACATTCCCGCACGTCCTACCGTATGAAATCGGACGGAATTAAGAATATCTATATCCTCTATTCCAAACTCAGTTTTGATGAAATAAGCTCCGGCAATAGCGTGCCACAGCGAACGTGTTTCGAATTCTTCCCTGCAAACGGCAAAACCGCTTTTTTCAACAAGAGCTTTCTGCTCGATGTCGGGAAGTTCTTTGCAGATATCGTGAAGAAGTCCGGCGAAATAAGCCTTATCCGGATCTTCTCCGTATTTCTGAGCAAGCTTCCTGCATTCCGTCGCAACATTCAACGAATGGTTATAACGTTTTACAGAAAGATGCTCTTTCAGATATTTCTTTTTTTCCTCGGGATTGTAAAGCAATTTTGTTTCACCTCTGACAGAATATAATCCCCTTAATGTTATATATTGTACTACATTTTTGTCAAGATAGCAAGCATAATTCTTATTTTTTTCAATTTTTTTTCTGATTTCGGTAGAAGAAACCTCGATCGGAGCAGCTTCACTTATAAGAATATTGCCGAATTTTCCAAGTTCTGCGGCTTTTTTCCTGAGCTTTCCAATATCTCCTTTATTTCTTGAGACAACACAGAGAGCTGCACATTTCATAATATCCTCAAAACGATACCATTTTTCAAATGAAAGCAGCATATCGCTTCCGATAAGCAGAAAAAGTTCATCGTTCGGAAAAGTTCTTCGGAAATACTCAACAGTATAAACAGAATAGCTGATTCTGTCGGAATTAAGCTCATAATCGCAGACTTCCAGTTTTTCCTCATTCCGGCAAACGATCCGAAGCATTTCAAGCCGGTCTTTTTCCGGAACATATTCATCGCTGGAGCGATGCGGCGATATCTTTGACGGAACAAAATAAATTCTGTCAAGCTCAAAATCAGCCGCAGCAGTCCGTGCAAGATGAATATGTCCGTTATGAACGGGATTAAAGCTTCCGCCGTAAATTCCTATTCTCATATTGTGCCTCCAATGAACAAATCATTTTTTCCAAGGTCTTATTTTGTATGTCCAGCCTTTATTTCTCCAGTATTCGCTGTCAGCGGGATTCATACCGCCTTTACGATTCACAAAATGAAAAACAGTAAAGAAAATTCTCCCCTTAATACTTACCCGTGGTTTTATGCCGGAGGACTTTATCTTAGCGGCAATGCGTTCTGCTTTCCTTTCAATTTTCGCTTTCACAGACGGTTTGACCCCGTCCCATGATACTGCCATTACAGCAGCGCCCAGCGAATAGATCTTTGGAATGCCCCAGAATGAAAGACTGTCCTTCATATCCTTATTTGTAGATTTCATTCCTGAACCTGCCGCAGTAGAAACAACTACAGCCTGCTTTGAGAACATTTTCTCTTCCGGACGATGAACAAGCCATCTCCAGCCATAATGGTCAAGCCACGCTTTCATTGAACCTGTACAATGATAAACATAAACCGGCGACGTAAGAATAATAACATCCGCATCGTCCACAGCGTCTGTTATTGGTTTGAGTTTCTCATAATGCGGACACTTTTTCTCATCAATTTCAAAGCATTTTGTGCAGCCGCAGCAAAAATCAGAGAAATCTCTTGGCAGAAAAAATTCTTTTATGTCATTTTCTTCCGCAAGTTTATCTGCGATCATTCTTCCTGCATGATAAGTAGATCCCCTATGATTCTGACCGTTGACAATAACAACCTTCATTGAACTTTCCTCTTAAAGCTTTATATCAATAACCGGTTCTTTTGGATTTCTCTTGAACAGTACGAATTTTGAGCCTATAACCTGAACTACATCAGCTCCTGTTGCTTCTGCAATTTCGTCGGCAGCTTCTCTTGCGGTATATCCGGAATTATCGAGAACTCTCAGTTTGATAAGTTCACGCTTGCGGAGAGCCTCCCCGATATCTCTGCACATAATTTCGGTAACTCCGCCCTTTCCTATCTGAAAAATAGTTTCATATGTAGAAGCGATTCCTCTAAGGTACGCTCTCTGTTTACTTGTCAACATTTTAATCACCATATCTTTCTTTCAAAAATTTATAAAGCTCTCTTAAAGCAGCTCCTCTGTGGCTTATAGCATTTTTCTCATCCGGATTCATCTCTGCAAGAGTTTTATCTTCGTATACAAATATCGGATCATAACCGAATCCGTTTTCACCACGCTGCTCAAATCCGATTTTTCCGCCGCAGCTTCCGCTTACAACTGAAATTCCCTCATAATCCATGAAAACTATCCAGCATTCAAATCGAGCTGTTCTTTCCTCTTCGGGAACATTTTTCATCTCTTCCAAAAGCTTTTCGCACTCTTCTCCTTTCGGAGCATAGCGGGCGGAATGAACTCCCGGTCTGCCGTCAAGAGCGTCCACGCAGAGCCCGCTGTCGTCCGCAATAACGGGAAGTCCGACTATATCGTAAATCGCCTGAGCTTTTATAACTGCGTTTTCCTCGAAAGTATCGCCGCATTCATCAGCTTCAATATCCGTTCCGACTTCGTTCTGAGAGAGAACTTCTATTCCGAGCGGAGCAAGAATTTCTCTTGCTTCCCTCAGTTTATTTGCATTATTTGTCGCCATTACAAGCTTTTCAATCATCTTCTTCATCCTTTCTGCCGAAAATTCGGCTGAAGAATCCACGTTTTTTCTTCTTTTCCAGTTCAGCTTCCTCCTCAGGAGCTTCTTCAGATTCAGTTACATCGGATTCGTCGGATTCATTTGTTTCCTCGGTTTCTTCAGTTTCAGAATCGCCATTTTCATCCTCGGTTTCAAGAATTTTCTCAGAATCCTCCGAATCTTCGTCAACTATCTTGACGCTATCCTTATCTCCGAAATATTCATATACAGCCTTTTCTGCTTCAGCAAGGTCTGCTTCTTCATCCTCTTCATCTTCTTCATCAGCTTCCTCAGAAACTTCATCTTCACTATTTACATCTTCTGATTCTTCAATTTCAGATACAGATTCGTTCTCAATCTCATTTTCATCATCAAAGGCGATCTCCTCCGTAACTGCTTCTTCCTCATTTTCTTCATCGGATTCGGAAAGCTCAGTTTCTTCCTCGGCTTCGTCATCATCCTCAAAATCAGCGTCACTGAACAGTGCCTGAACAAAGCTGCGGCTGTCAAACGGCTGTAAATCGTCAATTTTCTCTCCCACTCCGATAAGCTTAACGGGGATTCCGAGTTCATTTTTAATTGAAATAACTATTCCGCCCTTTGCTGTTCCGTCAAGCTTTGTAAGAACAATGCCCGTTATCGGAGCTGTTTCGCTGAAAAGCTTTGCCTGATTAACAGCATTCTGTCCTGTCGTAGCGTCAAGAACCAGCAGAACCTCTCTTGAACAGTCTCCGGCTTTATTGTCGATAATTCTGTTTATCTTCGCAAGTTCATCCATGAGATTCTTCTTGTTGTGCAGACGTCCGGCAGTGTCGATAATAACAACATCACAGTTTCTTGCCTTTGCCGCTTCAAGAGCGTCGTAAACTACTGCTCCCGGATCAGAACCTTCAGCGTGTTTTACTATATCTACTCCAGCTCTTTCAGTCCAGACCTCAAGCTGATCTATCGCTGCCGCACGGAAAGTATCCGCCGCAGCAACAAGAACCTTTTTCTTCTCTTTTTTGAACTGATAACAAAGCTTACCGATGGTCGTTGTTTTTCCTGCTCCGTTCACTCCGATAACCATGATAACCGCCGGTGACTGAGTAAGATCGAGTCCCGTATCATCGCCCATCATATCACCGATAACTTCCTGAATAAGCTCCATTATCTCATTCGGATCGGTAATTCCTCTTTCCTTTATCATCTTGCGGAGACGATCGCATATCTCCTCTGATGTTTCAACTCCGATATCGCTCATTATCATAGCTTCTTCAAGCTCTTCAAAAAGCGCCTCATCGATTTTGGTGAAATAATTAAATATTTTTTTCAATCTTCCGAGAAAATTATCTTTGGTTTTCTTCAAACCTGCCGCAATTTTTGCAATAATTCCCATAAAATACTTCCAATCTGCCGTTAAACGGCTTTATACTCTATAATCTGCCCCAACAGACGATATATGCTTATTCTTCTGCATCCTCCTGAAAATCGACCTGTTCCATTTTCAGAAGCTTAGAAATTCCGTCCTCCTGCATAGTTACGCCGTAAAGGACGTTAGCTTCCTCCATTGCGCTTCTTCTGTGAGTAACAAGGACAAACTGCGTTGTATCCGTGAATTTTTTCAGATACTGCGCATATTTTCGTACATTTACCTCGTCAAGAGCCGCATCTATTTCATCAAGGATACAAAACGGCGCCGGTCTTAGCCTTAAAATAGAAAAATAAATTGCAATGGCTACAAAAGACTGCTCTCCTCCGGAAAGGGAAATAAGATTTTTTATGACCTTTCCCGGCGGTGCAACGCTTATCTCGATTCCTGATTCAAGTACATTTTCAGGATTGGTAAGAATAAGTTCGGCATTGCCTCCTCCGAAAAGTTCGACAAAGATCTCCTTGAAATTAGAATTTATAACAGCGAAGCTTTCCGAAAATATCCTGCACATTTCTTCTGTAAGTCCGCTTATGATCTTTTCAAGCTCTGCCTTGGATTTTCTTACATCCTCTATCTGATCCGACATGAATTTGTATCTTTCAGAAACTTCCTTATATTCCTCGATAGCCTCAACGTTTACGTTTCCGAGACTTCGTATCTTATTCTTGACCTCAGCAAGTTCTTTCTGAGCAATTACCATGTCGTCAATCTTATCAGCCATTTGAATCGCTTCCGAACGAGTAATCTCGTAAACTTCAAGAAGCTGTCTTATGATAGAATCGTTATCATGGCACAATGCCTCACGGCGTTCCTCCAGTCTCGTTACGGCAGCCGAGATTTTTTCTTTCATCTCGTTAAACTGTTTAAGACCTTTTGTGAGCTCGTTTACAAGTCTGCTTTGCTCAGTGTGCATAGCCTGATAACGCTGAATCTGTTCAAGATAGCCGGATGTGTTATCTTTAAATCCTGAAAGCTGTTCATTAAGGCTTTCGATTTCAGATTTTTTCAGCAAAATGACGTCATTCTGCTGAGATATCTCATGTTCCAGCTGATTCACGCTCTGTCCGGAGGCTTCAATATTTTCATCCAAACGCTGCAAATCAAGCTCGTGCGCCTGAATATCCTTTGAAAGCTCTATCCGTTTTATTTTAAGCTGTGAAAGCTTTTCAGCAAGCTCCGCTCTTTCAAGACGAAGCTTTTCACGGATTCCCTGTCCCTTAGCAAGTTTTTCTTCGGCAATGCGTATCTGCCCGTTAATATCAGAAAGAGCTTTTTCAGTTTCAGCAATACTGCTCTGAGCTGTCTTTATTTTCTGCTCGGCATCAGCTGCAAGCTTTCCTGAATTTTCAGACTGAACATTCATCTGCTCAATCAGAGATTTAAGACTCGAAGTTTCTGCGTTTATTCTAACCAAATCTGCTTCGAGCTGTGAAAGCTCTTCCTTTGCCGCTTCAGAATCATAACGGCGTTTCTCTGATTCTGCACGAAGTTTTTCAGCTTTTTCTTTTAAAGCGTCACGCTTCTGAGTAAGAACTTCAATTTCAGCATCAAGAGTATCTATTTCATTTTTTCTGGTTATAATTCCTCCGGAACGCTGAGCTGAACCTCCTGTGAACGAACCTCCGGCATTTATCACCTGTCCGTCGAGTGTGACTATTTTAAATTTATAGCCGTATTTTTTTGCAATCACTGTTGCAGAATCAATATCCTCCGCAACAACGATACGACCAAGAAGTGAAGATATTACTCCGCTGAATTTAGCATCATAAGAAACAATACGGCTTGCGCTGCTAATATAACCCTCGCAGTTTTCAAGTCCCTGCTCATAAAGCTCACGTCCCTTAACGGAAGTAAGCGGCAGGAAGGTCGCACGTCCGCCTTTCTGCTCTTTGAGGTAGCGAATACATCGTTTGGCGATATCTTCATTTTCAACAATAATATTCTGCATTGCTCCGCCGAGAGCCGTTTCCACAGCGACTGCGTATTCCGGTTTTACTCCGATATTCTGAGCAACAGTTCCGAAAATTCCACCAATCCTACCTTGTCTGGAGGCTTTAAGTATCTGCTTTACGCTTCCAGCAAAACCATCCATATTATTTTCAAGATCGGTTAAAATTTTTCTTCTCTGCTGTTTATCTTTAAGCTCGTAAAGACTTCTTTCAAACTCATTTTTCGCCTCTTCAAACGCATCCCTGCGTGATTTGCAAAGTTTTTCAAGTCCTGCGAGCCTGTTTTTTATTTCATTTGTCTTATCAAGATTTTTTTCGGATTCCTTCTCGTTTTCAGCGAGGATACTGCGATATTCTTCAATTTTTTTGCCGAAATCGCTGTTGTTTTCAAGAATTTCGGAAAGCCGCTTTTCTTCGTCCTTTATTGATGAACGTGAGGACTCTATAGCAAAACGATATTCGCTCTGTTTTATGTAAAGACTATTTATTTCACTTCCGGTCTTATCAACGCTTTCTCCGAGACGTGAACTTTCTTCCTCTGCATTTTCAAAGCTTTCTGTAACACTGAAAATTTCCTTTTCAAGCTCTTCTCTCTTTTTTTCAAGCTCCGCAATTTTCTTCCCTGTTTCAGCCTTTTTTGAAATAAGAGCATTCTTGTTTTTTCCGGACTCCTCAATATTTTTTTGAGCTGATCTTATAGCTTCTTCGCAGTGCTTTATATCGTTTTCAAGAACGGCGATACCTGATTTCATTTCGGAAGCTTCCTGCTCTTCTTCAAGCATTTTTCTTCTCAGCTCATCGGATTTGACAGTGCTTTCCTGCATTTTACGATAACCGCCGCTGATTTTTTCCTCCTCATGCCGAATGTCGTTTTCAATGTTTTCATATTCGTTTCTACTGACAAGAATCTTCTCATCGAGCTCTTCAGTTTTCGCTCTAAGCTCGTCAAGCCGGCTCACCCAGACTGATATTTCAAGCTTTTTCTGCTGCTCGGCAAGCTTTATGAATTTCTCTGCTTTCTGCGACTGTATCCTGAGCGGTTCAACACGTCCCTCAAGCTCTGAAAGAATGTCGTTAAGGCGCAGAAGATTTTCCTGAGCAGATGTCAGCTTTCGTTCCGCTTCAAGCTTCTTATAGCGGAATTTTGAAATTCCTGCGGCTTCTTCAAAAATATCCCGCCGCTCGTTGCTTTTTGCACCGACAATTTCAGCTATCCTGCCCTGTCCGATGATAGAATATCCATCACGTCCAAGACCGGTATCCATAAAAAGTTCGTTTATATCCTTCAATCGGCATTGTCTGCCGTTTATCAGATATTCGCTTTCACCGCTCCGATAGAGCTTTCTTGTGATAGCAACCTCATCGTCCATATCGGAAAGAGTTTTATCGGAATTGTCAATATTCAGCGTAACAGAGGCAAATCCCATAGGTTTTCTCGCAACAGTACCGGAAAAAATAACGTCCTCCATTTTATTTCCCCTGAGCGTTTTGGTAGACTGCTCTCCAAGAACCCAGCGAACCGAATCGCCGATATTACTTTTTCCGCTGCCGTTCGGTCCGACAACTGCCGTAAGACCCTTGTCAAAGGTCAGGCTTATTTTATCCGGAAAAGACTTAAAGCCCTGTATTTCAAGTGATTTAAGGTACAAATCATTTCACCTCCCCGACCTCGTAAACTGGAATATTACTATCACAAATAAATTTTATTTCTGTATGCCATTTTCTGAAATATTCAATATTCGACCTTTTATGCCCGACTGCCTTGCTTATACACGAAGGATTCACGGCAATTCTGTACATATTGTTTTCAGGTTTATTATATGCAATAAATTCTTCTGTCCTCCGCCTGTAAATAAGGCTTTCACAGATTTCACGGAATGCAGGATGATAAAATCCACCGACCATGTCACGTTCAACAAATTCACTTGCATGAAGTCCGCACTTGATCACTTTTATTCCCTTATACTCAAAACGCATAAGGGCAATGGAACATATATCAAACACTGTCTCAGATTCAAACGGCTTATATTCTCCTGATTTAAGCAATTCAGCAAGCTTAGTGCCTTTAAGTATAACAACCGGATAAATTCTAACCGTATCAGGACATATTTCAATAATTTTATCAATAGTTTCAAATTCATTTTCTTCAGTACTTTTATACAGACCTACCATCATCTGCAAACCAAGTTCAAATCCATATTCACGGATAAGTTCGCTCGCATTGACTACGTCCTGAGCCGTATGGCCTCGGTCATTTGCGGCAAGAACATTATCGCTCATAGACTGCGCCCCAAGCTCTATTGATGTAACTCCGTACTTTTTAAGAAGTTCAAGAATCGGTCGGTCTATGCAGTCCGGACGAGTTGAAATGCGGATTCCCTTGAACTTTCCTTCGCCTATAAAATCCTGAACCGCTTCAAGCAGCTCAAGCATATATCCCCTCGGAATCGCCGTAAAGCTTCCGCCGAAAAAGGCTATCTCCGTATCAGAAGGAGAACTTATCTCATCAAAAGCTTTTTCACATATATCATGAACCTCTTCTGCCGTCGGAGCTTTCTGCGCTCCGCTTATAGTGTGCTGATTGCAGAAGCTGCACATATTCGGACACCCTATATGCGGCACGAAAATAGAAATATTACTGTGCTTCATATCCCATAAGCTCCAGAGCTTCTTTTGCAGCAAGCTGTTCAGCTTCCTTTTTGCTTCTTCCGCTGCCCTTCCCTATGACCTGTGAATTAAGACGAACTTCCACTACGAAACGCTTGTTATGATCAGGACCTTCTTCACCGATGAGAACATATTCAACCTTTTCCTCGGGATTTTTCTGAACTATCTCCTGCAAAACCGTCTTAAAATCGCTGAATGCCGGTTTTACGAAATGGTGGATATCCTCTGGCATGAAATGAAGGATATGCTTAGCTGCGGCTTCCATTCCGCCGTCAAGATAAATTGCCGCGATCACTGCCTCAAAAGCGTCCGCAAGAATAGAAGGTCTTTCTCTTCCTCCGGTATTTTCCTCCCCTTTTCCAAGATGAAGATAATCTCCGAGATTTATCTGCTTTGCAAAAATATGAAGCGATTTTTCGCAGACAAGTGACGCTCTCATTTTTGTAAGCTCGCCCTCGGCTACGTTAAGATTTTTGTATAAAAAATCCGAAACGACTATCGACAAAACACTGTCTCCGAGAAATTCCAGTCTTTCGTTGCTTCCGCCCGGCTGTTTGCGTTCATTAGCATATGAAGAATGCGAAAGCGCCTGTTCTATGAGATTCTTATTCTTGAATTTATAACCTATTTTTTCCTCTAATTCGTCGATCTTACTCATTATCGTCATTCCTTTCCGGCAGCGGCAATATTTGATACATAGCTTTCTATCTCGCCCGTAACATTACTTTCAACGCATTTTTTAGCCTGTCTTACGGCATTGAAGAATGCCGTAGCATCCGAGCTTCCATGCGCCTTGATGACCGGCTTTTTTACTCCGAGAAGGGCTGAACCGCCAACCTCTTTATAATCCATCTGTTTACGCAGAGCCTTGATTTTTCCAAGCGAGAAAACTGCTCCTATTTTACCTATTCCCGAAAATATCCATTTCATTTTTTTACCAAAGAAAGAACCCATTCCCTCGTAAAGCTTCAGAGCGATATTGCCGGTAAATCCGTCGGTCACAACGACCTGAACCTCTCCCTTAGGAATATCCCTTGCTTCAATATTTCCAACGAAGTTAAGTCCGGATTCCTGAAGAAGCTTATACGACTCTATCTCAAGTTCACGCCCCTTTGTGTCCTCTGCACCGATATTTAGAAGAGCTACCTTTGGTTTCATTATTCCCATAACCTTTTCCATATATGCGCTGCCCATAACGGCAAACTGAACCAGCATTTCCGGGCGACATTCTGTGTTCGCTCCTGCATCGGTAAGAATGAAGTTGCCCTTATCTGCCGGCATTACCGGTGACGGAGCTATACGTTTAATGCCTTTGATACGCTTGACGATAAAGGTTGCTCCCATAACGAGCGCACCTGTACTTCCGGCTGAAACAAAAGCGTCGCCTTTTCCCTCTGCAAGCAGACTAAGACCGAGAGCCATTGAAGTATTTTTACCGGAACGTGTTATTTCCTTTGGTTCTTCATGTATATCAAAAACATCATCTGTATGCTCGATTTCAATACCGCTGAGACTTATCCCGTTATCAACGGCGCACTTTTTAATTTTTTCACTGCTTCCCGTAAGTATTATATTAACTCCAAGCTCTGAAACAGCTCTTGCGCATCCTTTTAAAACCTCGAGGGGAGCGTTGTCTCCCCCGAAAGCATCAACTATCACCTTCATTAGTGATCATCTCCATTTCATGTTTCAGAATCTGATTCTGCATTCTCATTGCAAAGACATTTTCTGAGCGATTCTATTGCACGGTTCGCATAAACCCCGTATTTTTCCTTTTTATCCCGAATCCTTACTCCGATATCAGGCAGAATTCCCATGTTTGCTCCCATGGGCTGAAACTTTCCGCTGTTGAACGGATCGCTTATATATGCCGAAAGCGCTCCTGTCATAGTATCAAGAGGCAACTTCAGCGGATCAAGTCCTTTTATTTTTCTGGAAACAGCGATTCCGGCGATGATGCCGCTTGCCGCAGATTCCATGTAGCCTTCAACTCCGGTTATTTGTCCGGCGAAGAAAATATCGGGATGCTCTCTCATAGAAAAATCCGAATTGAGCAGCTTTGGACTGTTGATAAAAGTATTTCTGTGCATAACCCCGTAACGCATAAATTCAGCGTTTTCAAGTCCGGGAATTTTTGAAAAAACACGCTTCTGCTCACCGAATTTAAGATTGGTCTGAAATCCTACAAGATTGAAAAGAGTTCCCTCACGATTTTCACGTCTGAGCTGAACGACTGCGTAAGGACGTTTTCCCGTTCGGCTGTCGGTAATTCCAACAGGCTTCATCGGTCCGAAACGCATTGTGTCCACACCTCTTGAAGCAAGCTCCTCGATAGGCATACATCCCTCGTAAACGCTGAAAGGATGCGTTTCAAAATCCTTGAGCTGAACACGCTCCGCCGAGGTAAGAGCTTCATAAAAAGCAAGGTACTCCTCTTTATTCATGGGACAGTTTATGTAATCCGCATCGCCTCTGTCATAGCGTGATGCGAAAAAAACCTTTTCCTTATCAAGACTTTCAAATGTTACGATAGGTGCAGCGGCATCATAAAAACTCAGTGATTCACCGCAAAGTTCAATTATAGCGTCCGCCATTGCACCGGAAGTAAGCGGCCCTGTTGCAATTACTGTTATCCCCTCCGGAATGGAAGTGACCTCGCTGCCGATAACCTCGATAAGACTGTGATTTTTTATTTTATTTGTAATACTGTCGGAAAACTTTTCCCGATCAACAGCAAGCGCTCCTCCGGCTTCGACAGAATTCTCTTTTGCGCACGGAACAGTCAGCGAGCCGAGGATTTCCATTTCATGTTTAAGAAGTCCGGCTGCCGATTCAAGTCTTGCCGCTTTAAGCGAATTCGAGCATACAAGCTCGGCAAATCCGCTGTATTTATGGGCAGGAGAGTATTTTTCAGGCTTCATTTCATAAAGCTTTACATTTATCCCCTCTTGTGCGATCTTCCATGCAGCCTCGCATCCGGCAAGACCTGCACCGATAACATTAACCGTCACGTTCATTTTTTCAGCTCTCTTTCATATCCACAACCCTCATTTTCACAAACGAGCCTGCCTGATTTTCCGCCCTTTATAAACAAGGACTTTCCGCAGTTCGGACAAAGCTCTTTTGTTGGAACATTCCATGTCATGAAACTGCAATCGGGGAATCCCTCGCATCCATAGAAACTTCTGCCCTTTTTCGATTTTTTCAGCAGCATTTTCTTTCCGCACCGAGGACAGTTTCCGTCTGATTCCGTAACGATCTTCTTTGTATTCTTACACTCGGGAAACCCCGGACAGGCAAGAAATTTTCCGTATTTGCTGTACTTAATAACCATATTTCTTCCGCAAAGCTCGCATACGACATCAGTTTCTTCATCCGGAACTTTAACTCTTTTGCCCTCCATGGCGTCTTCAGCTTTTTTCAGAGTTTCCGAAAAATCGTCATAAAATTCATGAAGAGTGCTTACCCAGTCCTTATTTCCATGCTCGACCTCATCGAGACTGTTTTCCATTCCGGCTGTAAATTTAGCGTCGACAATATTATTGAAATGCTCTTTCATAAGATCGGTAATTACCTCGCCAAGATTTGTCGGTTTAAGAGCTTTTCCCTCATGCTCTACATAACGGCGTGAGGTTATCGTTGTAATGGTCGGAGCATAAGTACTCGGTCTGCCGATACCGTTTTCCTCAAGAGCCTTTATAAGCGAAGCTTCGGTATATCTCGGAGGCGGCTGTGTGAAATGCTGATTTCCGGCAATTGATTTCAGTTTTAGAATATCGTTTACTTTAAGTTCGGGAAGCATCTTCTTGTTGCTTTCCTCCGTATCTGAGGATTCAACGTAAAGAGTCATAAATCCGTCAAATTTAACTGAATACCCAGAAGCACGGAATATACATCCGTTTGCCGAAATATCTGCCGATACTGTATCAAGAAGAGCATTTGCCATCTGGCTTGCGATAAAACGCTCCCAGATAAGCTTATACAGCTTGAACTGATCAACGGAAAGGCTCGATTTTACTCTTTCCGGAGTAAGCTCCGGAGTTGACGGTCTTATCGCTTCATGAGCATCCTGAGCATTATTTTTTGATTTAAACGTTCTTGGTTCAGGAGGAAGATAATCCTTGCCGTAGACCGTTCCGATATATTCAGCAGCAGCAGCTTTTGCTTCATCGGATATTCTGAGGCTGTCCGTTCTCATATAAGTTATAAGTCCGACAGCTCCTACGCCCTCAACGTCAACACCTTCATAAAGCTCTTGAGCGGCTTTCATTGTTCGTTTTGCAGTAAAACCAAGCTTACGTGAAGCCTCCTGCTGAAGAGTGGATGTGATAAAAGGCGGAGCAGGCTGTTTTTTGGTGACTCTTTTTTTCACCGCAGCAACGGCATATTCAGCATTTTCCAGTCTTTTAAGAATGCCGTCTGCTTCTGTCTGATTCGGGATCTCAAGCTTTTCTCCATCAACCGATACAAGAGCTGCATCGAACACTTTTCTTGAAGAAGGAGCTGTGAATTTAGCGTCTATAGACCAATATTCCTTCGGAACAAATTTCCGTATCTCGTTTTCCCTGTCAACAACAAGGCGAACCGCTACCGACTGAACTCTGCCGGCGGAAAGACCTCTTTTAACTTTCTTCCAGAGAAACGGACTAAGCTCGTATCCCACAAGTCTGTCGAGAATACGTCTCGCCTGCTGAGCATTTACAAGATCAACGTCGATTTTATGGGGATTGCTCATACCGCTTTTAACTCCAGTTTTAGTTATCTCGTTAAAAGCAACTCTGTTGTTTTCCTCCATATCAAGTTTAAGAATCTGCGCAATATGCCATGATATAGCCTCCCCCTCACGATCAGGGTCGGTCGCAAGATAAACCTTATCGCATTTTTTTGCACGTTTCTTCATTTCTTTTATAACATCCTCTTTACCTTTCATATCGGTATACTGAGGTTTGAAATCGTTATCCTTATCAACACCCATTTTCGACTTTGGCAAATCGCGGATATGTCCCATCGATGCCATAACTTCATAGTCTGAGCCAAGATATTTCTGTATTGTTTTCGCCTTTGCAGGAGATTCAACTATTACTAAATTTGCCATTTATCTTTTCTCCTTATCCACATATTTCAAACATTTTCCCCGGAAGAGAACGGATTGCTCCGAGAATTTCAAGCTCCGTCAGTTCAGTCATAAGATCAGCCGTATCAAGCTCGAGTTTCTGAGCGATAAAGTCTGCATGAAGCGCTTCTTCCGAGAAAAGATCATAAATCTTTTTCTGAATATCGGTCATTTCTTCTGTTATATTATTATCTGCAATTTTCTTTATTTCTTTCGTTTTTTCTTGTTCAGAGGCATTATTCTCATTCTTTTCAGATTTCCTTCTCGCCGCTGAACGCTTCCTTACCGATTTTATCATATCTAAAGAAGACATTGTATTTTCGGTTTTTATGATGCTTTTGCGGCCAAAACTGCTTACTCCAGAAACCTCCTCGGAACGAATCTCCATATCGAGCGCTCCGCCAATTTTGAATATATCTATTACATCGGAAACACCGTAAAGAGGCGTTGCTCCATCTCTGAGCAGTTCAATATTTCCTGAAAAAGCCTTGCTGAAAATATCAGCCGGCGGCAGACAGAAAACCTCTCTGCCCTGTTCCGCAGCAAGATCGGCAGTTATCAAAGAACCGCTTCCTGCAGCAGCTTCAAATATCATTGTCGCCATTCCGAGAGCTGCAAGAATTCTGTTCCTTTTAGGAAAATTCTGTGCATGGGGAGGAGTTCCCAGAGGATATTCTGAAATGAAAACTCCTCCGTTTTCAAGAATAATATCCCTGAACATAAAATTACTTTTGGGATAATTAACGTCAAGACCACATCCCATTACGCAGGCTGTGGGTCTTTGAGCATCCGCTGCTGCGATATGCGACGTTATATCCGTTCCGATCGCAAATCCGCTTACTATAACAAAACCGTTCCTTGCAAGTTCACCGCAAATGCGATACGCTGAATCAAGACCATAATTGGTGGGAGTTCTCGTGCCTACAGCAGTTATTGTCCTCGTTCCGTTAAGGCAGGAAATGTTTCCCCTGTAATAAAGCACAGCAGGAGGGTTAAATATATGCCGGAGCTGTTTCGGATATTCTTCGCTGCTGTAACCTATAACCTCGATCCCCATTTTTCTGCACTGCTCAATATATTCGGAAGCTTTTTCAATACCTACTCCGGTAATATTGCGTATCTCCTTATCCCGCAGGTTAAGGGCGCTTATATCTGAATTCAAAGCAGAATAAGTTTCAGAAGCCGTTCCATAAAGGTTTATCACATCCCATATGCGGCTACTTCCCGTTCCAAAAATCATTGAAAGCCACAGCCAATATTTTGTTTCGTCCATTGTAAAGCCTCCTTTTTCTGAGCATTTTAAATTGAGATCATTTTTTCAGTTCCCACATAAGAATTCCGGCTGCCATAGCTGCATTAAGAGAATTAATGCTCCCATGCATGGGAATGGTTATACGTCTGTCGCATCGTTCTGCAATATCCTTTGGAAGACCATTTCCCTCATTTCCGATAAAAATCGCTTGAAGCCCTTCAAACGTACATTTCGTAACATCAAACGCATCCTTATCGATAACGGCAGCGGAAGTTGTTACCTTATTCTCGGAAAGCATAGAAAAAAGCTTTTCGGTGTCATTTTCGATCAATATATTAGTTCTGAAAACCGATCCCATTGTTGAACGAATAACCTTCGGACTATAAAGATCACAGCTTCCTGAAAGAATAATACCGTCTATTCCAAGAGCGTCAGCAGTACGGATGATCATACCAGCATTTCCAGGATCCTGTAAGCCGAAAAGCACGATATAACGTCCATCGCTGCAAAAAGTCATCTTCTTTTTTTCAGGAATGCGGCATATCGCAAAAACACCCTGAGTTGTACCGGTTGAAGCGATTTTGTTTCCAAGTTCATTTGAAATAACAATTACTTTTGTATTTCTCAAATCAGCCTGAAACAGTTCGCTGCCGAATTTTTCATTTGCCTGTTTCGTTATGATAATATGAGTAATATCGCCGTTTTCTTTAAGAGCGTCCTCAACGATTCTTGCTCCTTCTAACACAAATAAGCCGTATTCGAGCCTTTCTTTTTTTGATGCAGAAAGCTTCTGATACAGCTTGATAACGGGATTGTCCTTTGATGTGATTATATTTTCCAATAGCACGAACTCCTCTTGATAATATGCATGAAAGCTTCTCTTATTCAATGAGAAGCCTCATCCATAATTTAATAAAACACGCTCTTTTAATATAAAGGAGCGTGTTTTGGTTCGATTAAAGAGCAGCCTTCGCCTTATCAGCAATTGCTGTAAAGCCGGCAGCATCGTTAATAGCGATCTCTGAGAGCATTTTTCTGTTAAGAGTAATGCCAGCCTTCTTGCATCCGTTCATGAATGTTGAATAATTCATGCCGTTGAGCTTAGCAGCAGCAGAAATTCTTGTGATCCAAAGCTGTCTGAACTGTCTCTTCTTCTGCTTTCTGCCGATGTATGCATAATTGCCTGACTTCATTACGGCCTGTTTAGCCATCTTGAAGTGCTTGCTCTTTGCGCCGAAATAGCCCTTAGCAAGCTTTAAAGTTTTATTTCTTCTCTTACGAGTCATCATTGCACCTTTAATACGTGCCATAGTCTTATACCTCCAAAATTAAAATTACGAAAAACCGGTCATTGTTCCTGCCGAACAGGCATCAGATTTCCGCCTGAATTACATATAAGGAACGAGCTTCTTGATTGTAGGAGCGTTTGTAACGTCTGCCACGCCTGCGTTACGAGCGATTCTCTTACGCTTAGTATCCTTCTGAGTAAGTCTGTGTCTCTTATTTGTGTGCTGATACTTAACCTTACCGGATCCTGTAATCTTAAAACGCTTCTTAGCGCCTGAGTGAGTTTTTACCTTAACCTTTGCCATTATATAATCCTCCTTACTTAGCAGCCTTCGGGGAAACGAACATTACAATGCTGCGTCCCTCCATTTTAGCTGGCTTTTCCACAGTGCCGACTGCCGAAACTGCTTCTTTGAAACGCTCAAGCAGCTCTTCGCCAAGCTGTGGGTGCGCAATAGCTCTTTTTCGGAATCTTACCGAAACCTTCAGCTTATCGCCGCCCTGTAAAAATTTAACCGCCTGATTTACCTTTGTTTCGTAATCATGAGTATCAATAGTGGAAAACATTCTTATTTCCTTAATTGAAACTATTTTTTGATTTTTTCTCGCTTCTTTTTCACGTTTAGCCTGCTCAAAGCAATACTTGCCGTAGTCCATTATACGGCACACAGGCGGCGTTGCCTGCGGAGCGATTTTAACGAGATCAAGATCCTTATCAAAGGCGATCTGCTGTGCCTCTCTGGCAGATAAAATACCGAGCTTCTTTCCGTCATCGTCGATTACGAGAATTTCCTTGTCTCTTATCTCTTCGTTGATCTGCAGTTCCTGTTTGCTAATAGTCAAGCACCTCCAACTATAAATAAAGTCTGAAACAAAAATGAGTGCAGAAAATATCCGCACTCACACAATACGCACAAAATCAAAGCAGCACATTAATGAACTGCAAGAAGTCGTTTACATATTGACCGTTTAAGCATTGCCTCACGGTGAGAACGCATAGTTCTGCTTTGTTTACTAAACTAGTATACATCATAAGAACAAATTTGTCAAGCAAATTTGATTTTTTTGGTATTTTGCACAAATACTTAATCAAAAACGTCCTTTATCTTATCCCATAAAGCAAACCGTACTCTATATTTTTTCGGATGATACATTATATCAAGTTCTTCCTCATCGAAAAATTCATCTTCCGAGCTTTTATTGTCCTCAACTTCACTTGCTGCCGGAATGCAAAGCGGCGGATACATAACACACCACCAATTATGTCCCTCTGCTTCGCCGATTTCTATACGTAATGCTCTGTAATTGCCGGCAGGCATGGTTATATCTCCGTAAACTCTGTCGTCAAAGTCCATATCGATAATCTCGGCTCTTACTGTATTATAGCATCCCTGCGAACGGAGCGTTTTTTCTGCTATCTCCACTATTTCCGGAAGCTTTTCCTTTGCTGCTTTTTCTGCTTCTTCAAGAGAATCGGTATTTCCGAAAATTTCGTCTGAATTTTCAAGAAGAGCGTCTCTAACGCAGAGCTTCAGTCTCTGATCTTCTTCAGTATCCGAATTCGCAAGAATATGAAGTCGGAGAACGCTCCCACGAAGCTCATCAAGCTTTCTTCCGTCTCTGATGACCTTAAAGGAATTTGTAATTGCAATCGCCAGCAGCATTCCGCCAGCCATAATAAGTGTAATATATTTTTTCATTTTCCTCACCTCGATAATGAGGATTGGATAATTGTGGAAAAATATTCAGTTTTTCCAATAAATTTATTATACTGCATTTCGTCAAAAAACGCAAGAAAATTCTTACTTAAAATCATTTTTTTCGCTATACAATTATGACGAAATTTCAATATTATACTATAAATATAACGAATCATAGGATTTTCCACCGCAAACAGCCGAAAAACTCCTCTTAACATAAACACGATAAAAAGCTATTATATATGTATTCAGCAAGGAGGAATTTTTATGAAATCAAAAATAATCTTTATTTTTTCAATAGCATTAATTTTCTACTGTTGTCCGCTCAAAACATTCGCCGAAGAAAAACAGGATTTCTGCTACACTATTATAAACGAAGAAGCTTCGATTATCGGCTTTGAGGGTGAACCTGAGTATATAGTTGTTCCTGCCGAAATAGAGGGAGTTCCGGTTACAGAAATAAGAGACAACGCTTTTTATGAATGCCATACTCTTAAACAGATCATACTTCCGGATTCAATAAAAAAAATAGGACATCACTGTTTCTATGAATGTTCAGCACTTGAGGGAATCGAACTTCCTGCATATGTTTCAGAAATAGGGATGGGATGTTTTTCGGAATGTTCGTCGCTGTCATATGTGATCATTCCGGATTCGCTTGAAATTTTGCCGGATTCATGTTTCCGCAACTGCAATTCGCTTGCCGATATTATTATTCCTCAGAATATAACCGAAATCGAAAAATTCTGCTTTTCCGGATGTACCTCTCTTTCAGATGTTTCTCTCAGCGGAAGAATCACTGAAATCGGCGATTACGCTTTTTTTATGTGCGATTCCCTGAAAAACTTATATATTCCGGAATCAGTGCAAACTTTTGGAACAGAAGCTATCGGTTTCACTGTAAACGATACGGAGCATTCGATCGTTCGGGATTTTTCCGTTTCGGGATGTAAAAATTCTCAGGCTGAAAAATACGCAAAAGAGCACTCTATCAGTTTTTCCGGACAAGCAGAAGCAGTTCAGGCTTTTTCTCTTCAAAATCCGGACAATGCTCCCATAGCGCTTCCGAAAATATTTGTAACTGCCGGAGTTTTCTTTTTCATAATCGCCTGCGTCATCGCTCTCAGACAATATTTCAAAAACCCCAAACGTCATCGTTAGAAAAAATCTGCATTTTCCATAAAAACTATTGATTTTTTAATAAAAATGTGATAATATATCTATATGAATTTCATGACAATATCACATATTTTAGGAGGGATAACTTGAAAAAATCATTGATTAGATCATCCATAAGCACTGCTCTTGTAGCAGCAATTGTTTCAGCCGGAACTTCTTTTGCTCCGAAACTTCCGGAAAGCGTATCGGCTGAGGATCTTGTACTTAAGTATGAATTTGAAGACGGAGCAACAAGCGGAGGAAAAATTCACAGCTCCGGCTGGAAAGGCAATACTCAGGAAGACGGTTCGGGCGAGGATTTTGATCTTACTAAATACTCAGGAAACGGATTTTCCTATCTTGACCAGAAAGGCACTACTGTAACCGTTGAAGTTGATGTTCCTGAAGCCGGTCTTTATGAGCTTACAATTTGTTACTGCGAACCATCCGATCCCAACAAAAAGGTTCAGTACCTCAACATAAACGGCGTAAATCAGGGCGAAGTAAGCTTTCCCCATAACCTTGCATTCGAGGAGACTTCCGGAGGCATTGTCAACCTGCAAAAGGGCAAAAATACTATCGAACTGAAAGCCTACTGGGGATATACCTACTTTGATTATCTGACTATAAAACCGGCGGACGAAAAGCTCACCAATCTTTCTCCTACGAGAACGCTTTCGAATCCTAATGCTTCCGATTCTGCTAAAAGACTTTATAATTATCTCTGCGATCAGTATGGAAATCATATTATTTCCGGACAGCAGGAATACTGCGGCGAACACAATTATAATCTCTGGTCCGATCCTAACAACTTCATCAAGGATAACGAAGCTGAATTTGAATATATTCTCGAAAAAACAGGCAAACAGCCTGCTATCAGAGGTATAGATCTTCTGAATTACCGCTCGAATTCGCCGTGGACCGATCATGCTCCGGAACGTGCAATACAGTGGGTGAATGAATACAAAGGAATTGCTACACTTACATGGCACTGGAATGTTCCATCCGAAAAAGGCGGAGAAACAGCCGCTTTCTATGTTGAATCAACAGGAAATTCCCCTTACACAACTTTCAGCGTAAAAAATGCACTTAAAGAAGGTACATGGGAACATGAACAGATCCTCGCAGATATCGACGTTATTGCAAAAGAGCTTACAAAGCTTAAAGAAGCTGACGTTCCCGTTTTATGGCGTCCTCTCCATGAGGCCGAGGGTGCTTGGTTCTGGTGGGGAGCAGAAGGTCCGGAAGCCTGCAAGGAACTTTACAGGCTCCTTTACGATAAGCTTACCAATGAATACGGTCTTGATAATCTTATCTGGGTATGGACAGGATATACCTACCCCACTTCCTCTGCATGGTATCCCGGCGACGACGTTGTCGATATAGTCGGCTACGATAAATATAACGCTGTTGACGGAATGCCTAATCTCAGCTCAATTTCGTCCACATTCTACAGTCTTGTTCAGAGTACGGACGGTCAGAAAATGGTTGCAATGTCGGAAAACGACTCTATTCCGTCGCTTGAAAATCTCATCAACGATAAAGCGGCTTGGCTCTACTTCTGTCCTTGGTATATGAACTATCTCACCAGCGAACAGAATAATCCGGTTGAAGAACTGGTTAAGATCTATACAAGCGATTACTGCATAACTCTTGACGAGCTTCCCGACCTTAAGAGCTACCCGATAAGCGAAGAAAAACCGCCCGTTTCTTCCGGAAACGAAGAAAATCACTGGGGTGATGCAAATTGCGATGGTAAGGTAGATATGTCGGACGCCGTTCTTATAATGCAGTCACTGTCCAATCCCGATAAATATGGCTTAGGCGGAACAGACGACAGCGCCATCACTAAACAGGGACTTATTAATGCCGATGTTTTTAATCACGGCGACGGTGTCACAAATAACGATGCGCTTGAAATTCAGAAATACAAACTTAATCTGATTACAGATTTTGACATTAAATAATTGGAGGATTTTTATGAAACTTACAAAACGTCTGCTCGCCTCGGCAATGTGCGCAGCGACAGCTTTATGTTCAGCAGCATCGGCATTCCCTGCTGTGAACGCAGCAGAAGAGCTTGCTGATTCTCTCGCAAACGATTCCGGACTTGATTACGATTTTGCCCGTGCGCTTCAGTATTCTATCTACTTCTATGACGCTAATATGTGCGGAACAGAGGTTGAGGAAAATAATCTTTATTCATGGAGAGGCAACTGCCATACTTACGATGCGCAGGTTCCGCTTAAACCAATGGCTGACAGTAAAAGTCCCGGAACAAATCTTTCTCAGTCTTTCATTGACAAATATAAGGATATTCTTGATCCCGACGGCGACGGATGTGTTGACGTTGCAGGCGGTTTCCACGATGCAGGAGATCACGTTGAATTCGGTATGCCGGAAAATTACGCCGCTTCAACAGTCGGCTGGGGATATTATGAATTCCGTGATTCATATGTAAAAACAGGTCAGCAGGATCACGTTGAAACTATTCTCCGATATTTTAACGACTACCTGATGAAATGTACTTTCCTTGACGACAACGGAAAAGTAATTGCTCATTGCTATCAAGTCGGCGACGGAGATATCGATCACGCTTACTGGAACTCTCCTGAAGTCGACAGCATGGTTCGTCCGGCATTCTTCCTTACTGCCGATAAACCGCAAACCGATTATGTCGCTTCCGCAGCAGCTTCCCTTGCTATAAATTATCTCAATTTCAAGGATACAGATAAGGAATACGCTCAGAAGTCTCTTAATTACGCAGTTGCGCTCTTCGATTTCGCTATCGAGAATCCAAAGGAACTCAGCGATAACGAAGACGGACCTAAAAGCTACTACCGCTCAAGTAAATGGGAAGACGACTACTGCTGGGCTGCTGCATGGCTTTATAAAATAACCGGCGACCATAAATATCTTGAAGAAATTTATCCCAATTACGATTACTATGCTGCTCCCTGCTACGTTCACTGCTGGAACGATGTCTGGGGCGGCGCACAGTGCATCCTCGGTGAAATTTCCATGGATAAGCCTCTTAAAGAGGGTGAACACGTTTATCCCGGATTCATTGACGAATTCAAAGAAGCAGCAGGAAAAAGTCCTTACGAGGAAATGGACTGCTGGGCTTCGATAGCAAAGGCTGTTGAAACATATATGTCAGGAGGATTAGGCACGATTACGCCAGCAGGCTACTGGTGGCTCGATACATGGGGTTCTGCACGTTATAACACCGCAGCTCAGCTTGTTGCTCTTGTCTATGATAAATATAACAACAACGGCAAACCCGGAAAGTACAGTGAATGGGCAAAGAGCCAGATGGAATACATCATGGGCAACAATCCTCTGAATCGTTCATATATTGTCGGATATAATGAAAACTCTGTTAAATATCCGCATCACAGAGCTTGTTCCGGTCTTACAAAATGTGAAGATCCGGATGAGCACAGATACGTTCTTTATGGAGCTCTTGCCGGAGGTCCTGATAATAAAGATGAACATAACGATATAACCAAAGACTGGACATACAACGAAGTTACGATCGACTATAATGCTGCTTTCGTAGGAGCTTGCGCCGGTCTTTACGAATTCTTCGGAACAGATGAAATGCAGCCGACTAAGGATTTTCCTCCGGCGCCCAAGTACAGTGGCGGAAACGAAGGCGGAAACAATTACTGGGTAAACGCCTGCGGAATCGACGATCTTAACGCTGACGGCTGCGGAGTTACAAAAGTTTCATTAATGGTCATGACTGATTCAACTAAAGCCGCTAAGGATATTTCTGTACGCTACTATTTCAACAGCTCGGAAATTTCTGATGTAAACAGCGTAAAACCAAGTGAACTTTACGATCAAGCTGCTGTTGAAGCTGCGGCAGACGGTGCAGACGGAATCATCAGCGGTCCTTATAAGTACGATAAAACTCCTGATACTTATTATGTCGAAATCAAGTGGGACGGATATAATATTGCTAATTCCGGTAAGAAATATCAGTTCACTGTCGGAATGTATTACGGAGATAAATGGAATCCCGCTAACGACTGGAGTTATGACGGTCTTAAAATATTTACTGATGACGGAGCATTTTTCGGCACCGGAAATGAGGTCAAAACAGATAATATCTGCGTTTATTCCAACGGAGTTCATGTCGGCGGAACCGAGCCTGACGGAAGCACTCCTGTAAAGGAAGAAGCTCCTACTAATCCGTCTGAGGGTGATGACGACATTCTCTATGGCGACGCAAACTGCGATGGAACAGTGGATATGTCTGATGCAGTTCTTATCATGCAGTCTCTCTCTAATCCGGACAAATACGGAATCGGTGGTACAGACAAATCCGCTCTCACAGAAGCAGGAGCAAAAAATGGTGATTGCTATATGACCGGTGATGGACTTACAAACAATGACGCTCTTTCTATTCAGAAATTCAAGCTCGATCTGATCCCCTCTCTCCCGGAAACTAACTAAAATTTTAATGGGCAGCCGATATGACTGCCCATTTTCATTTTGTAAATGACTTTTTTCACACAACTTTCATAAATCTCACAATTTACTTGTTGTTTTTCTTTTAAATATATGTTATAATCATTTTAGTAATACTTCAAGTAGTTGATTTTTTACTGAAAGCGGCAAACAAAAATAAAAAAAAAAGTTATATGATTTTTGCTGTAATTGCAATTATCCTACTGCTTCTGTATAATGCTTTTATCATTCCGGCTGTCAAAAAAGCTCAGATAAAAGATACTAATTACAGTTTCTTCCTAAAACAGGTAGATGCAGGAACGGTTTCACAGGTTCAGATCAAAGAGGACACCATTCTGTTTCAGGTAACTGGTGCAAACGGCTCTAAACAGCTGTATTCAACAATTAAGATCGACGATCCCGACCTTGTTTCAAAGCTTTACGAAAAAGGTGATATTGATTTCACAGGAAGCATAGAGCGAACAAGTCCTGTTGCAAATTTTCTTATTTCATGGGTTCTTCCGATAGTTTTCATGATAGTTATTTGGAACATCCTTATGCGTGGTATGAGCAAACGTATGGGCGGAATGGGCAATGCAATGTCTTTCGGAAAAAGCAACGCCAAAATCTATGTTAAGGCTCAAACCGGAAAAACTTTTGCCGATGTTGCCGGGCAGGATGAAGCTAAAGAAGCTCTTGAAGAAATCGTGGATTTTCTCCATAATCCTGATAAATACGCCGATATAGGCGCAAATCTTCCTAAAGGCGCTCTTCTTGTAGGTCCTCCCGGAACGGGTAAAACTCTTCTTGCACAAGCTGTTGCAGGAGAGGCAAATGTCCCGTTTTTCTCAATTTCAGGTTCTGAATTCGTAGAAATGTTCGTCGGAATGGGCGCTGCAAAAGTTCGTGATCTTTTCCAGCAGGCTAACGAAAAAGCTCCGTGTATCGTCTTTATCGACGAGATCGACACTATCGGTAAAAAGCGTGACGGTCAGATAGGCGGAAACGATGAACGTGAGCAGACTCTGAATCAGCTTCTTACTGAAATGGACGGATTTGACGGCAAAAAGGGAGTCGTTATTCTTGCAGCAACAAACCGTCCTGAATCGCTTGATCCGGCTCTTCTGCGTCCGGGAAGATTCGATAGAAGAATTCCTGCCGAACTGCCAGATATGGGCGGAAGAGAAGCAATTCTTAAAGTTCATGCAAAGAAAATAAAAACCGAACCGGATATCGATTATAACGCTATCGCAAGAGCAACCGCAGGCGCTTCCGGCGCAGAGCTTGCCAATATCATAAATGAAGCTGCTCTCAGAGCAGTGCGAAACGGCAGACACCTTGTTAATCAATCTGATCTGGAAGAAAGCGTTGAAGTTGTCATTGCCGGATATCAGAGAAAAAATGCAGTTATTTCTCAGAAAGAAAAGGAAATTATTG
>CAJKFZ010000005.1 GCA_905199285.1 uncultured Ruminococcus sp. | reverse complement strand
CCGCACATTTCATTTTTTGTCAATCGAATTTACACAGTTTGTTCTATATTTTTTTCAATAAATAACAAAAAAGACCGCCGCATAATTATGCAGCAGTCTTGTTTTTATATCGAATCTGCGATCAAACGAGCTTGATGATAGCCATTTCAGCAGCGTCGCCACGGCGTGGACCGATCTTTACGATCTGTGTATAACCGCCGTTTCTGTCGGCATACTTAGGAGAGATCTCGTCGAAAAGCTTCTTTGCAACGGATTCCTTTGTAACATAAGCTAATACCTGACGCTTGGAGTGCAGATCAGCATTTTTACCGATAGTAATCATTTTTTCTGCAACAGCACGAACTTCCTTTGCTCTTGTAACGGTTGTTTCAATCTGACCGTTTTCAAGAAGGAAAGTTACCATGCCTCTGAGCATAGCCTTTCTATGGTCAGTTGTTCTGCCCAGCTTTCTTGTACCCGGCATTGTATTTCACTCCTTTTCGTATCAGTGCGCAAAACGCACATTTTGTGGTTTATTCCTCTTCAGAGCTAAGATCGAAGCCAAGTGACTGGAGCTTCTCTTTTACCTCATCGAAAGATTTCTTTCCAAGGTTTCTAACCTTCATCATTTCTTCCTCAGACTTGTTGATCAAGTCATCAACGGTATTAATTCCGGCACGCTTTAAGCAATTGAATGAACGCACCGATAAGTCAAGATCCTCAATGGTCATCTCAAGGATTTTTTCCTTACCCTTTTCGTCCTTTTCAACAAGGACCTCAGCAAGTCCAGATTCCTCTGAAAGGTCAATGAACAGCTTCAGATGCTCGTTGAGGAGATTGGCTGCCTGTGATAATGCTTCTTTTGCAGATATTGTACCGTCGGTCCAAACCTCCATTGTAAGCTTATCATAGTCGGTAACCTGACCCAGACGAGTATCCTCGACTGTGTAGTTTACCTTCAGAACAGGAGTATAGATGCTGTCTACAGCAATCACATCAACCGGAAGGCTTACCTGTTTCTTGTTGCGTTCTGCCGAAACATAGCCTCTTCCTCTGTCGATAGTAATTTCCATATAAAGCTTAGCGTCCTTTCCCAGCGTTGCAATATGCATACCGGGATCAAGAATATTAACCTCAGAGTCGGTTTTTATATCTCCGGCGGTTATTTCGCATTCGCCCTCTGCCTCTATATAGACCGTTTTCGGGCCTTCTCCGTAGAGCTTAGCAGTAAGACCCTTGATGCTGAGAATGATTTCTGTTACATCCTCTTTTACACCCGGAATAGTTGACAACTCATGGTGAACCGTACCGTCCTTGCCCGAAAGCTTTACGGATGTTACAGCCACACCCGGAAGTGAGGAGAGCAGCACACGTCTGAGGCTGTTTCCAAGTGTAATACCGTATCCACGCTCCAGCGGTGCTAAAACGAATTTGCCGTATTTGCCGTCACTTTTAAGCTCGACAATATCAATATCAGGCTTATTAATTTTTTCCAGCATAAAAACCCTCCTATTTCACAATAACTGTTTATTTCGAGTTCTGATGAATCAAGTAAATTATTATTACTTGGAGTACAGCTCGACGATAAGGTGTGTTGCAACCTCGTAATCAATATCATCAGCCGAGGGAAGACGATTTACTGTTGCAGAGAAATCATCCTTATTAGCTGTGAGCCAAACAGGAACGAGTCTGTCTTTTGTTTCTTCAACAGTAGCCTTGAACTTATCAGAGGTTCTGTCTTTTTCACGAAGAGCGATTACATCGCCCGGCTTAACTCTGTAGGAAGGGATATTAACCTTCTGTCCGTTTACAGTATAGTGGCTGTGAACAACAAGCTGTCTTGCTTCTCTTCTTGTAAGAGCGAGACCCATTCTGTAAACAACGCTGTCGAGTCTTGATTCAAGACAAGTGATCAGGTTATCACCGGCTTTGCCCTCCATCTTTGAAGCGATCTCGAAGTAGTGGTAGAACTGCTTTTCGAGTACGCCGTAGATGAACTTGAGCTTCTGCTTTTCTTTAAGCTGAAGACCGTATTCAGAGATCTTCTTTCTGTTATTTGCATTCTTAAAGCGGATAGATTCTTTCTTGGAAACGCCCATAACTGCGGGGCTGATACCCAGATATCTGCACTTTTTAAGAATTGGTTCTTTCTGTACTGCCATTTTAAAACACCTCCTATATGATTAGACACAACGTCTCTTAGGCGGACGGCATCCATTATGCGGGATAGGGGTTACATCCTTGATCATTTTAACCTCAAGACCAACTGTCTGAAGCGCTCTGATAGCTGCTTCACGACCAGCGCCCGGTCCCTTAACGTAAACTTCAACATTCTTAAGACCGTGCTCCATAGCAGCCTTTGCTGCTGTTTCTGCTGCCGTCTGAGCTGCGAACGGAGTTGATTTCTTAGAACCTCTGAAACCAAGCTCGCCTGCGCTTGCCCATGAAATAGCGTTTCCGGCTGTATCTGTGATAGTTACGATTGTATTATTGAAAGTGGACTGAATATGAACTGCGCCGCTTTCGATGTTCTTACGCTCTCTACGTCTTCTGATTGTAGAAACCTTTTTACCCTTCTGCTGTGCCAAAGCTCATAACCTCCTTACTTCTTCTTGTTAGCGATAGTCTTAACAGGACCCTTACGAGTTCTTGCGTTTGTCTTTGTTCTCTGTCCTCTTACAGGAAGACCCTTACGATGACGAACGCCTCTGTAGCAGCCTATTTCAACAAGTCTTTTGATGTTAAGAGCAACCTCACGGCGGAGGTCACCCTCTACTGTGTGATTTGCGTCGATATAGTCACGAAGCTTAGCTACGTCCTCTTCAGCGAGATCCTTTACTCTTGTATCCGGATTTACGCCTGTATTAGCGAGGATAGTTGTTGCAGTCTGACGACCGATTCCGTAGATATAAGTGAGACCGATTTCGATTCTCTTATTCTTTGGAAGGTCAACACCGGCTATTCTTGCCATATTAAAATTGCACCTCCATTAATGCGTTTCGGGGATTAACCCTGACGCTGCTTATGCTTTGGGTTTTCGCAGATTACCATAATTCTGCCTTTACGTTTAATAACCTTGCATTTTTCGCAAATAGGTTTTACTGAAGGTCTGACTTTCATTGAAAATACCTCCTTTAGCGGATATGGGATACTCTGTTTTGTTTTTCAGATACCCTGTATTCTTTACTTAACACGCCATGTGATTCTGCCTTTTGAAAGATCGTACGGAGACATTTCAAGCTTTACCTTATCACCTGGCACGATTCTGATATAATTCATTCTGAGCTTGCCGGAAACGTGTGATAAAACCTCGTGACCGTTTTCAAGCTGAACCTTGAACATTGCGTTGGGCAGTGCGTCTGTTACAACGCCCTCAACCTCGATTACATCTTCCTTGGACACCTTGCATAACCTCCCTTTACTCAGCCGCTTTGATTTCGTTCAGCAGTTTTCTGAGTTTTTTATCAGTTATATCGTTTAAATCTATCATACTGTTTGTCATATGGATGTGTTTGACGCTTTTTCGCTTCGGGCTTGAAAGCCGTCTGCTTTTGCCGTCTGCGATCAAGCAGTATTTTCCGGATATTTCGATCACTGCGAAAAAACCTCCGCAGTCTCTTCCGGCATCCGCTATAACAACCGAGCCTTTACTTAGCTTCACAATATATTCCCTCCGTCAGGGCTGTGTCATAATGACGGGACCGTCAGGAGTTATTGCGATTGTATGCTCGAAATGAGCCGACAGCGAACCATTTTTGGTAACCACAGTCCAACCGTCTTTGAGAGTTTTAACATCGTCGCCCTTTACGTTTATCATAGGCTCGATGCATATCGTCATACCTGAGACAAGCCTTGAACCGTGACCTGTCCGTCCCCAGTTCGGTATCTCCGGCGATTCGTGAACCTCTCTGCCGATACCGTGGCCGCAGTAATTTCTTACGATTCCGTAGCCTCGTGAAGCACAATACTCTTCAACAGCATGAGAAATATCTCCGATTCTTGCGCCCACCTGAGCCTGAGCAATACCTTCATACAGGCTTTTCTCAGTTACCTCAAGCAATGCCTTAGCCTCATCAGAAATTTTACCAACAGGAAAAGTCCAGCAGCTGTCGCCGTTGAAGCCCTTATAAGCGGCTCCGGTATCGATGCTGACAATATCGCCTTCCTTAAGCCTGTGGCTTGCTTTCGGAATTCCGTGAATTACCTCTTCATTAACTGAAATACAGGCATTTGCAGGAAATCCATAAAGACCTTTAAAGCAGGATTTACAGCCGTGTCTTGCGTAATATTCGCCGACAAGCTTATCAACATCGAGCGTTGACATACCCGGCTTTAATCTTTCGCCCGCATACCATATTGCGCCGCAGGTAATTCTACCTGCTTCACGCATTATGGCGAGTTCGGACTTTGATTTGATAGTAATACTCATCAGTTCTCTGCTCCTACTGCTGCAAGAGTGAGTTTTGATGTATCAGCAACCTCTTCCTGACCTTCTACAGTAACAAGCTTGCCCTGTTTTTCGTAGTAATCCTTTAAAGGAGCTGTTTTTTCGTGATAAGTTGCGAGTCTTTCGAGAACAACCTCTGGCTGGTCATCCTTACGGATAACAGTTTTATCGCCGCACTTATCGCAAACGCCCTCAACCTTGGAAGGCTTATAATCGATATGGTAAGAAGCTCCGCAGCCCTGGCATACTCTTCTGCCTGAAACTCTCTGCTTGATAGTTTCATCAGCTACATTAATTTCGATAACCTTATCGATCTTAATATTCATAGCGTCAAGAGCCTCTGCCTGTGGAACTGTTCTTGGGAAACCATCAAGGATAAAGCCGTTCTGGCAGTCATCCTGAGCGATTCTCTCTTTAAGAATTCCGATTACGATTTCATCGGAAACGAGAGCGCCGGAATCCATAGCAGCCTTAGCCTTAAGACCATACTCGGTGCCGTTTTTAGCAGCCTCACGAAGAATATTGCCTGTTGAAATCTGTGGGATATTCAAAGCTTCGGAAACGACCTCAGCCTGTGTTCCCTTTCCTGCGCCGGGAGCGCCTAAAAAGATAAGGTTCATAAAACGTTCCTCCTTTACTTTAAGAAGCCCTTATGATGACGCATCATAAGATGTGATTCAAGTGTTCTTGTTGTTTCAAGTGCAACGCTTACCGAGATAAGAATTGTAGTACCACCCATTGAAAGCGACTGAAGGTTTCCGTCTGCCATACCCATGAAGATCGGGATAACAGCAATAACTCCGAGGAAGAAAGCTCCGACCAAAGTGATCTTTGAGAGAACCTTCTGAATGTAATCGGAAGTAGGCTTACCGGGTCTTATACCGGGAATACCGCCGTTGCTCTGACGAAGATTATTAGCCATTTCAATTGGATTATACTGGATTGAAACATAGAAATAGTTAAATGCGATGATCAGTAAGAAGTACATAACAGCGTAAGTCCAGCTTGTTCTGCTGAAGAACTGACAGAATCCGTGATAGAATCCTGAAGTTTTAGTATCAGGCTTGAAGAGCTGAATTGTCTGCGGAAGAGCCATAAACGACATAGCGAAGATGATAGGCATAACGCCGCTCATGCAAACCTTTATCGGGATATGTGTTTTCTGTCCGCCGTACTGTTTTCTTCCTACAACACGCTTTGCATACTGTATCGGAATTCTTCTTTCTGATTCGTTCATGAAAACGATGAAAGCGATTTCCGCAATTAAGAAAACAAGATAACCGATCGATACGAAAAGGTATTTTTCCGGAGTTCTCTTTGTAAGATCAATGAGAAGACCGGCATCGGTTGGGAATCTTGCAGCGATACCTGCGAAGAGCAGCATGGAAATACCGTTTCCGATACCCTTATCGCTTATTCTGTTACCCATCCAAACAACGAGTGCAGCGCCTGCAACGAAGCAGAGAATAATTACTGCTGCGGAGAAATAATGAGCGAAATCTTTTCCAAGATATTTAACAGCCGCATTGCCGTTAGAATCTGTCATTCGTGTCAACGTTATATAATAAGCATAAGACATAACGAACGCAAGAACAATTGAAACGATAGAAGTTATCTTTTCAATTTTCTTTCTTCCCTCTTCGCCCTCGTTTTTCAGGCGTTCAAGAGGCGGCAGTGCATATGTTAGAAGCTGCATTATGATCGAAGCGTTGATGAACGGTGTGATTGATAATGAGAATATGGTGGATTGTGAAAGCGCACCACCGGTGATTACGTTCAGATACTCAAGGAAGTTTCCGTCTGTTGCGTTGCTGTCCATCCAAGTCTTTACAACATCTGAATTAAGGAACGGAACAGTTACGGCGCTTCCGAATCTGAAAATGATGATCATGAGTAATGTGTAAAGGAGTTTTTTACGGATCTCCGGAACTCCCCAAGCCTTTTTCAGGGTCTGGAACACCTTACATCACCTCTGCCTTCCCGCCAGCCTTTTCGATTTTTTCGATAGCGCTCTGTGAGAATTTAGCAGCCTTTACAGTTAAATTAGAAGTAAGCTCTCCGTTGCCGAGGATCTTAACGCCGTCATAAACCTTTTTAACAAGGCCTGAAGCCATAAGAAGCTCTGTATCAACAACAGTACCGTCCTTAAACTTGTTAAGATCAGATACGTTAACGATAGCATACTTTGTTGCGAAGATGTTATTGAAGCCTCTCTTAGGAATTCTTCTTGTAAGAGGCATCTGTCCGCCTTCAAAACCGATTCTAACACCGCCGCCTGAACGTGCATTCTGACCCTTATGGCCCTTACCAGCGGTCTTTCCGTTTCCGGAACCGTGACCTCTGCCGATACGCTTAACAGCCTTGTTTGAATCTGGTGCTGGAGTTAATTCATGAATTTTCATATAGTTGCACCTCCTTGCTTACGCTTCTGTAACCTCAACGAGGTGTGAGATCTTGTTGATTTTGCCCTGTGTCTGCTCATTATCGGGCTGAGTAGTTACGTCGCCGACCTTTTTAAGGCCAAGTGACTGAGCAGTAGCAATCTGGTCTTTCTTTCTTCCGATAAGGCTCTTAACGAGCTTGATGTTCTTTGCCATGGTGTTACTGCCTCCTCTTAACCTAAAATTTCCTTAACAGTCTTGCCTCTCTTAGCAGCAACTTCCTTAGCAGAAGTGCAAGATGTAAGACCGTTGATAGTAGCTCTTACTACGTTGCAGGGGTTATTGGAACGAAGTGACTTTGTTCTGATATCCTTGATGCCTGCAACCTCGATTACGGCACGAACCGGACCGCCGGCGATAACACCGGTACCGGGTGCAGCGGGCTTCATAAGAACTCTGCCTGCGCCGAATTCGCCAACGATCTCATGAGGAATTGTTGTTCCCTTGAGAGCAACCTTCTTAAGGTTCTTCTTAGCGTCTTCAATACCCTTGCGGATTGCATCCGGAACTTCTCCGGACTTACCAAGGCCAAAGCCTACTGTTCCGTTGCCGTCGCCGACAACAACGAGTGCGGCAAATTTCATGATACGGCCGCCCTTAACAGTTTTTGAAACTCTGTTAATTGCAACAACCTTTTCAACGAATTCAGGAGCCTGTGTTTCAATATTAGCCATTGTTTTACCTCCCTCTTAGAACTTTAATCCGTTTTCACGTGCGCCTTCAGCGAGTTCCTTAACACGTCCGTGATAAAGGTAGCCGCCTCTGTCGAAAACAACTTCGCTGATACCCTTTTCTGCTGCATTCTTAGCGATCATTTCGCCGACCTTGCGAGCGCCTTCAACGTTGCCGCCGTTGCCCTCAAAGCCCTTATCCATGCTTGATGCAGAAGCAAGAGTAACACCGTTTACATCATCTATAATCTGAGCATAGATATGCTTTGTTGAACGGAACACATTGAGACGAGGACGCTCGGGAGTTCCTGAGATCTTAGCACGAACTCTGCGGTGTCTCTTTAATCTTGCCTTATTGCTGTCAAATTTCTTAATCATAGCAATTTGCTCCTTCTAATTACTTCTTGCCCTTACCGGCCTTACCTTCCTTGCGGATGATATGTTCGCCGGCATATCTGATTCCCTTGCCCTTATAAGGCTCAGGCGGACGCTTTTCACGAACTTCAGCTGCAAACTGACCTACAGCCTGCTTGTCGATACCACTTACCACGATCTTGTTTGGCTGAGGAACATCGAGCTTGATAGCGTCTGTTTCCTCGATAACAACAGGATGCGAGTAACCAAGGCTAAGAGTAACCTTTGTTCCCTGCTTTGCAGCACGGTAGCCGACACCCTCGATCTCGAGAGTTTTTGAATATCCGTTTGTAACACCTTCAACCATGTTGGCGATAAGTGTTCTTGTAAGACCGTGAAGTGAACGATGCTTCTTATCGTCGCTTGGTCTTGTAACTGTGATTACACCTTCAGCAACCTCAATGCCGAGCTCTGTGTTGAACTGTCTTGTAAGCTCGCCCTTGGGTCCCTTAACTGTGATAAGGTTGTTTTCGTTTTTAACCTCTACACCTGCAGGAATGCTGATGGGCATTTTACCGATTCTTGACATATCAGCTTCCTCCTAATTACCAGATATATGCGAGAACTTCGCCGCCGACATTAAGCTCTCTTGCTTTCTTGTCTGTAACGATTCCCTTTGAAGTTGAAACGATTGCGATACCAAGGCCTTTTCTAACCTTTGGCATATCTGCGCAGCTTGAATAGATACGCAGACCGGGCTTAGAAACTCTTCTAAGACCTGTGATTACCGGAGACTTGTTGTCGCCGTATTTAAGCGTGATTCTGATAACACCCTGCTTGCCGTCCTCAATGAGCTGGAAGCCCTTTACATAACCCTCATCAACGAGAATCTGTGTAATATCCTTCTTAACTCTTGAAGCGGGAACGTCAACTGTGGCGTGCTTTGCAGTATTCGCATTACGAATTCTTGTTAAAAGATCTGCTATTGTATCAGTGATTTGCATGCCGAATGACCTCCTTTTCGTATTTTACCAGCTTGCCTTTTTAACACCCGGAATCTGACCGTCGTGAGCAAGCTCTCTGAAGCAGATACGGCAGATGCCGAACTTTCTGAGATATGCGTGCGGTCTGCCACAAATCTTGCATCTGTTATATGCTCTTGTGGAATACTTGGGAGTTCTCTGCTGCTTGTTGATCATTGCCTTCTTAGCCATTTTTATTCCTCCCTGATTACTTGATGAACGGAGCGCCCAGAAGTGTCAGGAGCTCTTTAGCTTCTTCATCAGTATTTGCTGTTGTGATGAAGTTGATATCCATACCTCTTACCTTGTCGATCTTATCGTATTCGATCTCAGGGAAGATAAGCTGTTCTTTGATACCGGTTGAATAGTTGCCCTTGCCGTCGAAAGAATTTGCATTGATTCCTCTGAAGTCACGAACACGTGGGAACGCAACATTGAAGAGCTTGTCAACGAACTCATACATCTTTTCAGCTCTGAGAGTAACCTTAACGCCGATCGGCATTCCTTCACGAAGCTTAAAGTTAGCAACAGACTTCTTAGCACGGCATACTACAGGCTTCTGACCTGTGATAGCAGCGAGATCAGTCATGATTGCGTCGATAACCTTAGCGTTGTCTTTAGCTTCGCCAGCGCCAACGTTGATAACGACCTTATCGAGCTTCGGAATCTGCATAACGCTCTTGTAACCGAACTTCTTCATCAATGCCGGAGCAACGTCGCTAACATAATAATCCTTTAATCTTGCCATTGTCGTTTCTCCTTTACATTATTCAAAAGACTTGCCGCACTTCTTGCAAAGGCGGAGCTTTTTGCCGTCTTCAAAAACGTGGCCGACTCTTGTTGCCTTGCCGCACTTAGGGCAAACGAGCTGAACCTTTGAAGCGTAAACAGGAGCTTCAGTTTTTACGATGCCGCCCTTTTCGCCCATTCTTGTCGGCTTAACGTGCTTTGTGATAATGTTGATACCCTCAACGATTACCTTATCCTCTTTAGGGCTAACTTCTAAAACCTTACCTGTTTTTCTGTCGCCCTTGCTGTTGAATTTATCCTCATACTTTCCGGTGAGAAGGATAACAGTGTCACCGGTTTTTACGTGTACCTTACTCATAATCGAATGACACCTCCATTAAAGAACTTCCGGTGCGAGGCTGAGAATTTTTGTATACTCCTTTTCACGGAGCTCCTTAGCAACCGGTCCGAAGATACGAGTACCCTTTGGGTTCTTATCTTCTTTAATAATAACAGCAGCGTTCTCATCGAAACGGATATAAGTTCCGTCCTCTCTTCTGAGACCCTTTGCTGAACGAACGATAACTGCCTTTACAACATCGCCCTTCTTTACAACGCCTCCGGGTGTTGCTTTCTTAACTGAAGCAACTACAACATCGCCGATATTAGCATATCTGCGGCGTGTACCTCCCAGAACTCTGATACACATAAGCTCCTTAGCGCCTGTGTTATCAGCGACTTTAAGATAAGTCTGCATCTGTATCACAGCGAGTTCCTCCTTTCAAGCATAAAGCTTATATCAAAATTACTTACTTAGCTTTTTCAATGATATTTGTTACACGCCATCTCTTATCCTTTGAAAGCGGACGTGTTTCCATAACCTCAACGCGATCGCCGATTCTGCACTCATTGTTTTCATCGTGAGCCTTAAGCTTAACGGTACGCTTGATGATTTTCTTATAAAGCGGGTGTTTAACGTTATCAACGATAGCAACTACGACGGTTTTATCCATCTTATCGCTTACAACCTTACCTACTCTTGTTTTTCTAAGGTTTCTCTCAGTAGACATTAGCTAAATCCTCCCTTTCTTACTGCTCTGCGCTAAGCTCTGCCTCACGCAGAGTTGTTTTAATGCGGGCAATATCCTTTTTAACAGCCTTTAAACGAGCTGTGTTATCAAGCTGATTTATAGCGTGCTGAAAGCGGAGCGCAAAAAGCTCTTCCTTCAGGCTGCTGAGCTTCTCGTTGAGCTCATCAACTGACATTTCTCTGATTTCTGATGCCTTCATTACTGCTCAACCTCCTGCTCTGCTTTAGTAACAAACTTACACTTGATAGGAAGCTTATGCATAGCAAGACGCATAGCTTCTCTTGCAGTTTCCTCCGGAACACCCTTGATCTCGAAAAGAACTCTGCCTGGCTTAACTACTGCAACCCAGTATTCAGGTGAACCCTTACCGGAACCCATTCGTGTTTCTGCCGGTTTTTCTGTGATAGGCTTATCAGGGAAGATCTTGATCCAAACCTGTCCGCCTCTCTTGATATAACGAGTCATAGCGATACGGGCAGACTCGATCTGGTTGGAAGTGATCCATGAAGGCTCAAGAGCCTGGAGACCGTAATCGCCGTAAGTTACCTTATTTCCTCTGTATGCCTTACCCTTTAAGCGTCCTCTGTGGACTCTGCGGTATTTAACTCTTTTTGGAAGCAGCATTACTGGTTACCTCCTTCTCTTTTTGCATCACGGTTGAAATTTCTTCCGCCGCGTCTGTTTCCGTCACGTCTGTCGTCACGGCGGCGTCTGTCGTTATTCTTAGGTTCGTTCTTCTTCTCGATCTTTTCTCTCTGAGCAGCAGCCTTAGCAGCATCGCCCTTGAGAACTTCGCCCTTATAGATCCAAACCTTTACGCCGAGCTTTCCGTAAGTTGTATCAGCCTCTGCGAAGCCGTAATCAATATCAGCACGGATTGTCTGAAGCGGGATAGTACCCTCGTGGTAGCTTTCGCTTCTTGCAATTTCAGCTCCGGCAAGTCTGCCTGAAACCTTAACCTTGATACCCTTTGCGCCGAGACGCATTGTTCTGCCGATAGACTGCTTCATAGCACGTCTGAATGAAACTCTGTTTTCGAGATCAAGAGCGATCTTCTCAGCAACGAGCTGGGAATCCATATCAGGCTGCTTAACCTCAACAATATTGATGAAAACCTGCTTCTTCATCATAGCTTCGAGCTTAGCTCTGAGCTTTTCGATTTCTGCGCCGCCTCTGCCGATTACGATACCGGGCTTAGCGCAGTGGATGTGAATTCTAACCTTATCGGCGAAACGCTCGATTTCGATTCTCGGAACACCTGCTGCATACAAGCTCTTCTTAATGAAGTTACGAACATTGTAGTCCTCAACGAGAGTGTCGCCGAAATCTGCCTTATTGGCATACCAGCGTGAATCCCAATCCTTAATAACGCCGACACGAAGACCGTGCGGATTAACTTTCTGGCCCATTATTCAAACCTCCTTGGGATTATTCTTTTTCTTTAAGAACAACTGTGATGTGTGATGTTCTCTTAAAAATTCTATATGCTCTGCCCTGTGCTCTTGGCATGATTCTCTTCATGATAGGACCTGGTGTTACGAAACACTCAGCGACATAAAGATTATCTTTATCCATGCTGAAGTTGTTTTCAGCATTTGCCTGAGCGGACTTTATAAGCTTTGCAACGATAGGACTTGCAGCCTTCGGAGTAAGATCTAAAGTAGCCAAAGCGATGTCAACAGGCTTGTTTCTGACAAGGTCAAGAACAATCTGCACCTTTCTGGGTGATATACGAGCATTTCTTAAATAAGCTCTTGCTTCCATCTCTGAACTCCTCCTTCCGCTTATCTCTTACCGTTATTGGATGTTTTAGAGCCTGCGTGGCCCTTATAGGTTCTTGTAGGTGCGAACTCGCCGAGCTTATGACCTACCATGTCCTCTGTTACATAAACCGGAACGTGCTTGCGTCCGTCATGAACAGCGAATGTATGACCTACGAAATCAGGGAAAATTGTTGAAGAACGGCTCCATGTTTTAAGAACCTTCTTTTCGCCTGCTTCGTTCATAGCCACAACTCTCTTAAGAAGAACCTCCTGGACATAAGGTCCCTTTTTAATGCTTCTGCTCATTAATCAGTTCCTCCTTTCAGATTACTTGCCGTTGCGGCGCTTTACGATGAACTTATCTGTTCTGTGATGCTTTTTACGAGTCTTGTAGCCGAGTGCAGGCTTGCCCCAAGGGGTAACAGGTCCTGGACGGCCGACAGGTGATTTACCTTCACCACCACCGTGCGGGTGATCGCAAGGGTTCATTACAGAACCTCTTACAGTAGGTCTCCAGCCCATATTGCGGACTCTACCAGCCTTACCGTAATTAACGTTCTCGTGATCGATGTTGGAAACCTGACCGATTGCAGCCTTGCATCCGATCGGAACCTTTCTCATTTCGCCGGAAGGAAGTCTGATAAGCGCATAAGCGCCTTCTTTACCCATAAGCTGAGCCTGATTTCCTGCGCTTCTTACGAGCTGAGCGCCCTTACCGGGATAAAGCTCGATAGCGTGGATAAATGTACCAACCGGAATATCCTCAAGCTTGAGAGCGTTGCCGGGTTTGATATCAGCCTCAGGACCGGATTCAACCTTGTCGCCAACCTTAAGACCGTTAGGAGCAAGGATATATCTCTTTTCGCCGTCCTCATACTGGATGAGAGCGATGAATGCGCTTCTGTTAGGATCGTATTCAAGTGTAAGAACGTTTGCGATCATGTTGTCCTTATCACGCTTGAAGTCGATAACACGGTACTTTCTTCTGTTACCGCCGCCTCTATGGCGAACTGTAATTCTGCCGTAGCTGTTTCTTCCCGACTTCTTCTTCATTGGTTCGAGAAGGCTTTTCTCCGGCTCAACCTTAGACAGAACCGAGTAATCCGTAACAGTCATCTGACGTCTCGAAGGTGTCGTAGGCTTATAGCTTTTAATAGCCATTTATTTCACTCCTTAAAATGCGTTTTTTGCGGGAGCATTACTCCCATACTTTCTGACTTTTACTTAATTAAGCGGATCAAACCATACCCTCGAAGAATTCGATTGTCTTAGAATCTTCTGTAAGAGTAACGATAGCCTTTTTCCAGTCAGATGTTTTGCCAACAAATCTGCCGACTCTTTTTTCTTTACCGTTGCAGTTCATTGTATTGACTTTAGCAACCTTAACGCCAAAAAGAACTTCTACAGCCTTTTTGATCTCTGCCTTGTTGGCATCTGTAGCAACCTTAAAGGTGTACTTTCCTGCCTGAAGTTCGTCCATTGACTTTTCAGTGATAACGGGCTTCAGAATGATATCCTGTGGTGCTTTCATTATGCGTACACCTCCTCGATCTTTCCAACGGCATTCTTAACAACGATGAACTTATCGTAGTTGAGGATGTCGTAAACATTAAGAGTGTTTACAGCAGCAGTCTTAACACCTGGGATGTTAGCTGCGCTCTTGATAACCTTTGCGTCAGCCTCTGCTGTTACGATAAGAGCCTTACCGTCAACGCCGAGAGCCTTGAGCATATTAACAACAGTCTTTGTCTTGTAGCCTTCAAGAGAAAGCTCGTTAAGAACGATCATGTTGTTATCGAGAACCTTAGCGGAAAGAGCAGACTTCATAGCGAGTCTTCTTACTTTCTTGTTAAGGGAATATCTGTAATCTCTGGGCTTCGGACCGAGAGCGATTCCGCCGTGAACCCACTGAGGAGCACGTGTTGAACCCTGTCTTGCATGGCCTGTACCCTTCTGTCTCCAGGGCTTTCTGCCGCCGCCGCTTACTTCTGTTCTTGTAAGAGTGGACTGCGTACCCTGTCTCTGATTAGCAAGGTAGTTAACTACCATTGCGTGCATTACAGCCTCGTTGGGAGTAATTCCGAATACAGCGTCTGAAAGCTCTGTTTCGGAAACCTGATTACCAGCCATATCGAATACTGAAATTGTAGACATTTACGTTTCCTCCTTCCTTAAGCCTTAACGCTGTCAACGATATAAACGATACCGCCCTTTGGACCAGGAACAGCACCCTTGATAGCGATGAGATTGTTTTCTGCGTCTATTTTAACTACTTCGAGATTCTGAACAGTAACCTGTTCTGCACCCATGTGACCAGCCATACCCTTACCCTTGTAGATTCTTGAAGGTGAAGAGCAAGCGCCCATAGAACCAGCCTGTCTGTGAACAGGACCTGTACCATGAGTTTCCTTAAGTCTGTGCTGATTGTGACGCTTGATTGCGCCCTGGAATCCCTTACCTTTGCTTGTTCCGACAACGTCGATAGCGTCGCCGACAGCAAATGTATCAGCCTTAACGATGTCGCCTACGTTGAGTGAATCGCAGTCATCAAGTCTGAACTCTTTAAGAGTAGCCTTATAACCTGCGTCAGCCTTATCGAAGTGACCCTTCATAGGCTTGTTCATTCTCTGAGCCTTAACGTCTCCGTAGCCGAGCTGAAGAGCTGCGTAGCCGTCGTTTTCTACAGTTTTCTTCTGTACAACAACGCACGGACCGGCTTCAACAACTGTTACAGGAACAACTTTTCCTGTCTCGTCGAAGATCTGTGTCATACCGATCTTCTTACCGATAATACCTTTCTGCATTTAGCATTTCCTCCTATAGGTTATTGGTTGATAATCGAGTTATCAACATGACCGGCGGAATACCGCCATTTCCGCATCCCAATGCGGCATTTTCAGCGTAAGCTTCGGTTAATTACTTAACCTCCATAACAACGTCTACGCCTGCGGGAATTTCAAGCTTATCAAGAGCAGCTGTTGTCTTCTCTGTAGGACGGATAACGTCTACGAGTCTCTTGTGAGTTCTCATTTCAAACTGCTCACGGCTGTCCTTATACTTATGAACAGCACGAAGGATTGTAACAACTTCCTTATCTGTAGGGAGCGGGATAGGTCCTGAAACTCTTGCGCCGCTTCTCTTAGCTGCTTCAACGATCTTAGCTGCTGCAATATCAACAGTAGCGTGATCGTAACCCTTGATCTTGAATCTGATTTTTTCGTTGACTGCCATTATTTTCGCCTCCTTAGGAAATATTATGGGGACGCAAATCTGGGATTTCACACGCTTCCGTGTGTTTCACGCTTTATCTGATAAAAAAACTCGAAAAACGGTATGTTTTCCGAGTAATCAGGATTTCAAGCGTGCATAGTTAGGGCATTATTATCCTTACGCATACGCAAGCTGCGCAGGTTTTAAAATACCACAAACTGTGTTCATTATCCCAATCGCCCGGTTTAAAATCGGACATACTCCACAGAAATTACCTGTCATACCGACAGCAACCTTCTGCTTCCTCGCATATCTTCTGCAGTCAGTACGCATACTGCGTACTCAACGGATATAATTATACCACGTCTTTCCGCAAAAAGCAATAGCTTTCCGGAGATTTTTCCAGAAAGCTATTGTAAATTTTTGATGAATTAATAACATAAACTAACCAACAAGTCCCGAACGCTCAATTCCCTCCGTGAAATGCTTTTGCAGGAACACATAAAGAACAAGAATAGGAGTTATCGAAAGCAGACAGCCGGCTTCTTTCCAGACGATCAACTCTCGTGGATCTATCTTGACAGTCGCATCATTGAAAAGAGCCTCGCTGAGTCTTGTATCAATATTATAAAGCATAGTTGCAACAGTATTTGTGTTGGTGAAGAAAGTTGTGCTTACATAATAATCGTTCCAATACCATACGACCGAGAAAAGAAAAACAGTAAGGAAAGATGAAGCCGCATTCGGTATCATAACTCTTATAAAGGTCATGAAAGGGCCGCATCCGTCGATATAAGCAGCATCCTCAAGCTCTTTCGGAAGTCCCTTGAAGAACTGTCGGAAAATAAGTATCATAAGTCCCGAACGTATTCCGTTCGCCGTAATTGCCGGAAGATACATCGTAAGCATACTGTCGATAAGATTTACTGAAAACAGTCCCTTGATGCCAAAGAATCTGAATTGTGCAAACAGCGGAAGAGAAATAACCTGCGGCGGAACAAGTATCATCATTATAACAATGAGAAAAAGAAATTTCTTACCCTTAAAATTAAATCTTGCAAAGCCGTATCCTGTTATTGCGCACGAAATTACCTGAACAAAGGAACAGCCTATATTCAGCAGCAAAGTTGTTTTAAGAGTCTTTCCAAAATCCATCGCCTTAATGGTTTCTTTCATTATTTCAATGGTATAGTGCCTCGGAATCCACATAACTGTCGGATCATTCATATCGGCTCTGTCTCTGAAAGCACAGCTCACCATATAAATAAGAGGATAGAGAATTACAAATCCCAAGCCGAAAAGAATAACGAATCTGAAAAACGGCCATACCTTTTCAAGTGCAGCTTTTCTTCTTACATAGCCGATCTCTTCCCTCGACATAGACTGCATACGGATTTTTTTCGCCTGCTTTTTACTCATGCCGCTGCCGATCTCGTGTTCGGACTTAACGGCAGGAGCGGCGGTATTATCTGACATATTGCTCCACCTCCTTAATCGACCTCATAGTAAATAAATTTATTTACTATTGCGGAAATTATGCCGATGGCTATAAGAACGATAAGGAAATATATCCATGCCATAGCCGAAGCCTCGCCGTATCTCCATTCGCTCTTTGTCTCAAGAATACGCTTCATAACAGTATTCATCGGACTTGTAAACGAATCAATGACCGTAAAAATAAGATTCGCAAGAATAAACGGACTTACATAAGGAAAAGTAATCTTCCAGAAATACTCCCAAGCCGTTGCGCCCTCCATCTGAGCAGCTTCCTTTGCCGACGGCGGAATATTCTGAAGAGCGGCAAGAAACAGGAGTATCTGTATTCCTGAGCTCCAGACTATTCCGAAAATGTTATCGGCGACGGCTGAAATTATGGTATTCATTTTGTCGCTTAGTCCGTAAATTCCCAGAAACTGCATAAGCTCTCCGACCAGATCAGTCGAGAACATCGTAGAAAACTGCTCTGCGCCGGTGTTTCCGGTTGCGTCCATATCGCCGTTGATTATTTTGAAAACAGGTCCTGTAACAATAATTACAGGAAGGAAGAAAATTGCTCTTGAAAGAGTTCTTCCCTTGAATTTCTGATTAAGAATAACAGCGATAAACAGTGAAAAAATCAGGATAAGAGGCGTTTTCCATAGTGTTTCAAGAAGCATATCTCCGAGATTATCGGCAAAATCACGGTCTTCATTCAAGGCATATGAATACATCCCAAGGCCTTTCCATTCAGTAACTATTCCTCCCGTTTCGATCGTTACTTCATTAAATGAATACCATAGCGATTTCCCCAGAGGAATAAGAAAAAACATCAGTGTTCCGACAAGCCAGAGCGAGATAAAACCGTATCCGTAAAGCGCCTTTCTTCTTTCATAAGGCATCCTGCGAACTTTTTTCTTTTTCTCTTTTACATCTGTTTTCATTGAAACAGTATTCTGTTCATTCATCAGAATCTGATACCCCCTTCCTCTTCAAGATCTGAAAGATAATAACGTGAGCCGTTAAAATCTATTGATTTTTCTTTAAAGTCCACGCTTATAACGTTTCCGTTCGAGTAAGTTGTTGTAATATTATTGCCATCGTTTTCAGTAACGTAATCCGTAATGACAGCGTCGCTCACGCTGCTGAGAATAGGTTCAATAAGCCTGTATTCAGCCGCAGCTGTTTCTATCCAGTTCTGATAGTTTGCATAGTAATAGATATCGAATTCCGTATCTTTAAGCAAACTCGTTTCCTCATAAAGCATATCGTAGCTGAGATTGCTTCCGGTTGCAGCCGCCATAAGCAGAAGCGTTTCCGAATCAGCGCTGCCGTTGACAGCAGTTGTGGAATAAGGAATAATTCCATGCATTACAAGCTGATAGAACGGTATATCCTCGTCGAACATATCGAATCGGCTTGAAGAAAGCGGAACGTTTGTGATATGGCTTACATACGGCAGTGCATAAGCGTTTGCGCTGTCGGCAAGCATACCGTTTTCAAGCGAAGAATCCAGCTTTTTATAGCTTTCAACGAGCTGCTTCATCGTATCGCAGCGTGACATAGCTTTTTTGCCGTAATCGCCGTAGAGAGCAGTCGTCAAATCGGCGACCGATACTCCCTCAAGACCGGATTTTGGATAATTTTCCGAAATATCCCCCATTATCTCGCCGAAGTAACTTGGCGAAAGAAGTGACATATTCTTCTTGAATCCATCCGGAATGCCGTACGCACGGTCATAGCTGACTATTCTTGAATAATTTCCCGAAACTCTTACCGCTGTGCTTGTAAAGGAATAATATCCGTTTCCGGAATAAAAATTTCTGTTGTCAGACACGGGATAAAATTCAATGTCATTGCTGTTCATATAGTCCACAAGACTGTTAAAATCTTTTTTTCCGCCGAGAGTTCCGGAAGGCTTAGCGTCGGTATCGATTTTATTTTTTATACCATCGTTAGTCCAGTTATTATAGGAAACGACCATCTTGTCAACACCGCTGCCGTTAAGTCCCGTAAGTATCTCTTTCGCCTGTTCATAATCCGTAACAGCCGTTTTAAGCGTTACAGGAATGCCAAGAATCGGCTTTTTCTTCTGAACGCCGCCGTAAAGATCGACATACATCGGAGCATATCCGGCTTCGGATTTCTTTGTAACTCCCGCTTCATTGACGAGGTAATTTCTGTAGCATTCAGCCACATCAACATAGTCCACGCCCTCTTTTGAGATCGGATAATAAAGAAGCTCGATATCGTCGGATTTTATCTTTCCGCTTTCAAACATAGTAAGCTTCTGGTTTCCGCCCGACATAAAGTATGTATCGGTATTTCTGAGGGTAAAGGTAAAATTACACATATTATAGCTTGTATTCGATTGTTTCGACACTTTGACCGAAACAGAAGCATTTGAATCTCCCTTTGAAGCGACAACAAGCATTGCGTTATCTTCCTTTACAATGCCGTAAACCGGAAGATATATCTGCTCTGTGACTGCACCCTTAGTTGTGGGAACCGCCGTTATGTCCGAGCCGTAAACCTTCTGCATATAGGCATTTGAGCCCATAACCCTGTCGTTGTTGAATCGAACGAGCGCTCCGCTTCCGTCAGGGATTATAAAGTAGCCGTCCTCTTTATCAGAGGCTGCGCCGAAATTGGCAAGAACGGTCATTTCCAAAGCGGCATTAGCGGAATTTGCCTCCTCTATTTCGCCGACTTTCAGACTTGCTTTCAGATGATCTCTTTCCAGAGTATAATCAACCGGAAACTTGAATCCGGCTTTTTTATAATCATAAACAACTCTGATTCCATTTGCAATATCGCTTACCGCAACAACGCAGTCGCTGGTGTTTGAATAAAGCGTATTGCTGGTATTACGGTTTTCGATCACGCCGTAATTCATCATATTTGACGAACGGAGTCCATCAACAAGAAGCGGTGTAGCATACGTATCCTGAGTAGCGTCAAACGGTGAAGACCACCAGATATAGCCTGTTTTCTTATTTTCAAGACCAAAAATAGCGTGAGTATCGTCAACGATCATTCTGAAATCATCGTTTTCAGCACCGTATCTGTAAATGCCGTAAAAATGGTCTGCTTCTTCCGAAACCCAAGCGAATTTACCGTCGTTTTCGGATTTATAAGTTCTCATTCCGTCCGCTGTGGAAGCATATCTGAAAACAGTATCGACCTTTTTATTGTCATCGGACATAAGCTCCAGCGTCTTTCCGTCATCCGAAAGAAAAACGTTTTCACTGTCGAGAGTTGACACTATATTTTTTACCTTGATTATCTTATTGATATCGCTCTGAACCTCGATAATAAATCTGCCCTCATTGCTGATGAAAGAGCGTACTCCGTCATCCTCGGAAAGCTTCTTGAATTCAGCAGCCGGCTCGCCTGTTTCCGAATAGAAAGCGACAGCGTCGCCGAGCTTCTTAACGGCGGAAATCTCATCCTCTGCCGCTTCTTTTTCCTTTTCCTGAGCCTCTGTCAGTTCAGCTTTTCTGTCAGGCTTTCCGCCGTGAGAATTCCAGATCTCATCCTCGTAATCATCGCTTTTTATATAGACATCCAATCCGTCAGCACTTCCGGCGTTGATGAAGAATTTTTTTGCCGTTTCTGCGTCGAAATCAGTTTTTTCAACAGCCTCGCTTCTCTTGGCTCTTGTTTCCGAACCGCCCTCACCGGTTTCCTCTTCGGATTCTTCATCAGTGGAAGAAATCGTTTCGGTGTCATTTTCATCAACGGCAAAAATATTTCCGCCCATGCTCATAGCCGAAACGGCAAGAAAACAAAGTAAAAATCGTTTAATTTTATTACTCATAATATCACCGCCGTTCATCAAACTCTGAGCCTGTAAGAAATTTCAGTATAAACCGTTGAAATGAATATCCATACCTGCTGGATAAGAGACATGAACAATACGAGCAAAAACAGCATAATAAGCATCGCCGCAATAGTTAAAATTATCGCAAAAACAGTTTTTCCGAAAGAATACTGATGAACCGATTTGATCGCTGAAAACAGCAGAATAACAGTCCATCCCGTTCCTATTATTTCGATCGCCTGCATAAAGATATACTCATCCCTTATAAGAACATGGGAAAGAATAACGTTTATATAAATCTGCGCAACATACGGAATAAGAGCATAGGCGCTGTAGATACAGATATTTTTCGCCGTTCCCTCTCCGCTTAAAAGAGTGCAGACCGCCCAGTTTCCGACTACCCATGCCGCAAACAGAACTATACTCTGAATAATATAAGGAATAATATTGAATGTTTTGTCGTAAACAACATAAAACTGGAAACCGTAAAGTCTTGAATAAGCAATTCTCGCAAAGAAAAACAGAAGCACTATGAGAAAAGCAATTTTAAGCGAACCGGATTTCTTCCAGCGCATATCCTCGAAGCCTTCAAAAGGATGAGTAACTGCGTGTTTTACCCATTCTCTCTGAGTAAGATCCATCATAAAGCTTATCCCTCCTCCTTTTTCTTGCGTTTCCGTTCTTCCTCGGCAAGCTTAGCTGCCAGAGCTGCTGCTTCGGCAAGACGTTTTTTCTTCTTCTTTTTGCTCAGAAATATAATCACCGCAGCAAGAATTACCAGAATCGCAGCTATTTTTCCGAAATTGGCTTTAAGGAATTCCATGCGATATCCCTCAAAAGCCTTGTTATAAATTGCAGGAGCGTCAGCAAGCTTTGCATATTTCATTGCACCCTTATAATCTCCCTTGCGGAGAAGAGCAGACGCAACTCCGATATACGCTCTTCTGTAGTTTCCGTCTCTTTTAAGAACCTCATACCACGGTTCAAGAGCTTCTTCGTAATATCCTGCATTATAAAGCGAAGCCGCTTCGTGAACTATCTCGCCGAACGACGTTTCCGTAAATATCGTTACAGTAGCTTTTGCGGAATCAACAACATAAAGATTGCCGCCCATTGATTCAAGAGCTGAGACCGTATCGAAACCGCCGAGCTGATTCGCCTTTGTTCCCACGATAAACATCAGATTGCAGTCCTCGTCATACTGGAAAATACGTCCCGTTGTACGATCGAGACAATTTATATTCTTATCGTCGGCAATATCAATATCAACAATAGCCGAAGAGAGAAGCTTATTCTGTGATGTATCATACATCGGAGTAATATCACCGAAATAAAGTTCATAATTCGCAAAATTATTATTTCCGGCAGCATTAAGCTTTTTCACGGTATCTGTTGTCTGTGTAGACGAGGAGGTGCAGGTAAAAATGAAATCTCCGTAAATATCAAAGCTTGTAATACCTGTAGGAACGTTTCTTGCCTTATGCGCTTTCTTTTCCTCTGAAGCAAACAGGTTTTTAACATAGTTTCCGACTATTTCCGCCGTAGCTTCAACACGGTTTGCGCCGTAAAAGCCTATAAATTCTCCGTCCGGAGCAAACATAGCCGCTCCGGTTGTAATATTATTCAGAACAACATAAACGTTGCCTGCCTTATCAGCAACAACACGCTGCGGAAGAAAAGTTCTTTTCTGATCGTAAACATCAGAGGCCGGCTTTTTGATCTCCTGAATAACCTCTGCATCATAATTGCACACAAGCACTCTTGAATTTTCGTTGTCAGCGATATACATATAGTCGTTTTCAGCCGAAACGTAGATTCCCATAGGATTTTTAAGAGTCGTTTCCGAACCGTCGGGCATGGTGAACTTATCGTAAATTCTGAGAACCTTATCCATTTCAGAATTAACGGTAATAATTCGGTCATTTCCGGTATCGACAATGTAAAAAATATCGTTATGGTCACGGAAGATATCGCTCGGACTGTTCATCGAACCTATTCCGAGATCGTTGCCGGAAACGCTTCTGTCTGCGATATATCCTGCCTGCGACGGGATCGCCTCGCCCCAGCGATCATAGTTGTAGACATCATAGGGTTCATCGGCAAAAGCTGTAAGCGAAGCCGAAGCTCCTGCAAGAAGCACACCCGATAAAACCAGCGGCAAAAGCTTTTTATTTCCTTTTTTCACTTATTTCACCCTTTCCGTACTTCTTAATCTTTAATGCCTGAATGAGCCATTGTTTCAATAACGTTCTTCTGAGCTATCATGAATACGATGATAGGAGGAACAAGCATGAATACTGCTGCCGCCATAGCAACTCCGGCTTTGGCAAGACCTGCGGCAGCCGCCTGCGTAACAACGGTAGGGAGCGTTTTATACTGCTCACGGAATACAACTGTTCCCGCCTGAATATTCCAGGCTGCCTGAAACGCAAAAATGATAAGAGTCATAAGCGCCGGTTTCTGATTCGGCATAACTATCTGCCAGCATATACGGAACAATCCTGCTCCGTCGACCTTAGCAGCCTCTATCATAGCGTCGGGAACCTGACTTATAGATTGTCTCATAAGAAAAAGTCCCATAGGCGAAGCGATCGAAGGAAGAATAAGCGCCAGATACGAATCTATCATATTAAGCTTAGCCATAACCATGTATTGCATAATATAGATAACATTGCTCTGATAAAGAAGAGCAACAACAATAATGCTGTTGATTATTTTGCTTCCCGGAAAACGGCATTTTGCAAGAACAAAAGCCGCCATTGAAGCAAATATACACTGTGCGATCGTAACGGTGGCCGTTACAAAAATGCTGTTGAAAACATATCTTGAAAACGGAACTCTGTTCTGATTGAGATCAGCAAACATCTCGCTGAAATTATCAAGAGTAGGTCTTATCGCATAAAGCTTCGGAGGAAAAATAAACAGCTCCTCAACAGGCTTTATCGACATTACAACGGTAAGATAAATAGGAAGCACCATGAAAAGTCCGAGTATGGTGAGGAACGCAAAGATAGCGATAGTTCCGCCGACTTTTTTTCCGGCTTGTTTATTTGAAGCTTTAAGCTTCGCAGTATTGACCTGAGCCATCCAACTTCCTCCTTAATCCATATACTTGCTCAGCACCTTGCTGATAAGCTTGTTGCAGACATACATCGCCACGAACAATACCATACATATTGCTGAAGCGTAACCCATTTCGTACCGCACCCATCCGTAATCGTAAGCGTGAGTCATGATAGTATGCGCCTTGTAATCAGTGCTTGGGAATCCGACAAGATTCTGCGCAACAGTTCCGGCGGTAAACGAGCTTACTATCTGCATAACTGCTGCGAACATAAGCTGCGGTCCCATAGATGGGATAACGATATAGATAAGCTCCTGCCACCTTGTTCGGATACCCTCGATAGCTCCTGCTTCATACATTGAGCGGTCGATATTCTGAAATCCCGCACGAAGGGCAAGGAAGCCTGCTCCGAGAGAGATCCAGAGCTGAACCACGATAGTTGCTCCGAGAACATATTTTGCATCGGTGAGCCACTGGATCGGAGCGTTGATAAGTCCGAGATTGATGAGGAACGAATTGATATATCCGTTCATATCTCCGCTGAAGATAAGCTGCCAGACCGTATAAATGTTAGCCATTGACGGAGCGTAGAAGATAAGGGTGAAAACAGTTTTCAGCTTCGGATGAAGCTCGTTAATGAGCCACGCAAGCAGGAAGCAGAGAATATAGCTTACCGGGCCTGTGAACAAAGCGAAAACTATAGTAACTCTTATTGATTTAATGAATATCTTATCCGAAAGGAAAAGCGTAGTATAATTAGAAAGACCGATATATTTAGGCGACTGAGCCATATTGAAATCGGTGAATCCGATAGGAAGCGACATAACAACGGGAATAACCGTAAAAACGATAAAGAATATCATAAACGGCCCAAGCATTGCATAACAAGCTTTATTGCGCTTTATAGAACTCCATATCATGCGGCGTTCTTCTTTTTTGTTTTTTCTGCCGATATTTTCAGTATCTGTCTGAGCCAAGGCTTTACCCTCCTTCCGTTTATTCTTCATCTGCGCTTAGTCCGAGATTCTCACGTTTTCTTGTGATCTCGTCGTTTATATCACGATTATACCAGACAAGGGTATCTCTTGGATTCTGGTTTTCGTTTACAGTTTCTCTGAAAGCGTTCATAATATTTCTTGTAACCGCATAAGAAGCGGGAATTACAGGAATTTCCACAAGCTCCTCCTGCTGGTCACGAAGTCTTGCAAGCTCATCGTTAGACCATGAAAGCTGTTCAAGAGCCTCAAGGTTAGCGGTATCGAATCTTCCCATCGTACCGAGAAGTCCTTCTATCTGCGTACCGTACTGAACCTGAGTTTCGGTTTCCGTGAACCATTTTACAAATTTCCATGCGTTCTCTTTGTTCTTCACCTTTTTGAAGATGACTGCTCCCGAACCCGTTGAATTTGCGGCATGGGAAACAGTTCCGTCCTCCTGAAGAGTTCCGGGAACCTGACAGAAGTCCCAGAGTCCCTTGATTTCCGGAGAAGCCACTGAAAGCTGATTATAGAAAGTATAATTTGCGATTACTATAGGATATTCGCCCGTTCTGAAACGGCTGAATGCGTCATAGGTCTGAACGAAGCTGTATTCGGTATAGAAATCCGTCCACTGCTCGAAAGCCTGAACCGCTTCGATCGAATCAAATGTCGAGGCTGTCTGAGCGTCGTTATAATAGTTCTTTCCTTTCTGAAGCAGAAGCATTGCAAAGGTATGTCCGGCTTCTGTTGCAGGCGAGATATTGGTCGGCGGAAGAATAAGTCCGACAGACATATAATTTCGCTGGAGCGCAGGGAGCATATCTATAAGGTCGTCCCACGTTTCCGGAGGTTCATTATAATTCAGTTCGGTCAGAACATCGGTACGGTAAAACATCATCGGGAAAGTCTGGCTTACAGGCAAACCGTAAGTTCCGCCGTTATAGGTGTAAGGAGTCATTGCGTTTTCCTGAAAACGTCCGGTGACCTCTTTATAGTCGCTGAACTGAGACATATCAACAAGCAGATCACGGGCGGCAAGGTTTACGGGAAATTCTCCGCCGAGGAACAGTGCAACATCAGGACCTTTTCCGGCAAGAGTAGCCTCAACAACGCCTCCGATAACGAGGTTGACAGAGATCGGAATATTATATTCCTGCATAAACTGGTTTTCCGCTATTTCCTTTACTACCTGAGCCTGATCACGTCCGAGCGAGACCCAGACATTGATAGCGTCCTCGCCTGTAACATCGGAAAGAGTTGTATAATCCTCGAAGAACGAACCGATAAATGCGCTGAAACTGAATTTCGCCGATTTAAGGATTTTTTTCTTACAGCTTGTAAATTCCTTGTCGGCAGAAGCAAATTCGATATAGTCGATTTCAAGCGGCTGGTCACGATAATCTCTCATCCACGAAGAAACGGATGTGATGTTATCCTTTATCTGAGAAAGATATGACGGGATTTTAAGCGGCTTTTCCACACATTTATCGAGAATTACCGTCATTGTTTCAAGTGCGGCGGCTTCTGAACCGGCTGAACCCGAAAGCTTCTCAATATCGTTCTGTATCTGTTTAAGCTCGCCTGAAATTCTTGAAAATTCGCCGACAAGCTCCGGTATTTTTTCATGAACGTAATAATCGGTATATTTATCCGGCGCAGGGCCTGTTATCATAAGAACCTTACGGTAATATGTATTAAGATCAGCTACAACATCATCGAGCTTTCTGAGAGAATCGCCTATTTCTCCGGGGATAGCTTCAAGAGTTATAGTATGGTCAACGCTTGCATCAAGATAAACGTAGATATAGTCTCCGTCCGCCTTAGGGCTTACAACATCCCAGTCGTTATCATAATAGAATTTGACCTGATTCATTTCCTCGCAGACTACCTTATCATCAATATAGATACGTCTGTTTGAGTAAAATCCACGCATCTGATCCTGTCGGGACTTGATTCCTATCTTATACCAGCCGTCGTTGCCGATCTTCTCTTTAGGAATGATCCATGTTACCGACTGCAAAGCCTTTTTCCAGTTCTCGCTTCCGAGAGTGTTGTAAACGACCTTTCTCGGATCAGACGGCGAAACCAGATAATTTGTATTATCATATGTAGGATAAAGCGTTGAATCCGATTTATAAATGGCATTCTCGCCTTCTATTCTGAACATTCCCGAAGGAGTTGTTTCCTTTGTTACTGAAGCTTTTACCGAAGACACGTAATCCGAATAAGACGGAAGCTCCTCCGGATTAGCAAAGCGGAAGCTGTCAACAGCGATCTGTGCTCTTTCGGAATAGAACGAAACCTCATGCTCGCCCTCTTCAAGATAGAAGAAAAGCGGCTGACTGAAAAGACCTTCAACATCTCCGACCCAACAATTCTGCCACATTTCTTTCTGTATCTGTGATGGACGAACCTGATTTCCTCTTGAATCCTTATAGATCTCCTGCTCATTCACCCAGACTCTGTTAAGAGTGATTCTTGAAGCCGTATCATACGGAGCTTTTCCGTCTATTTTCATTGACAGTTCAACAGACGAACTGTTTGAAACAAGAGCGCAGTAATCAACATTAAGACAATAAAGTCCGGATTCTTCTACATCAATATTATAAAAGACCTCACCGTCGCTGCCCGACCATATAAGAACGTCGTCTTTTTCAACTCCGTCCGCAGAATAAGAACCGACATACATATCTCCGCTGAACGAAGTATAATCTGTTCCTTTAACCTCTATCGCCTTATCCGGACGATTGACGGAAGAATAAAGATCATAATAATCGCTGAAAGAAAGCATATCACTGTCGATAGGCTCGATAGTGTAATAATCTTCTTCCATAGCAGCAAGAGTTTCACTTGAAACAACATACTCATCGTTTTCATTATCCGCAGCCAGAGCCGATAGTATCCCTCCGCATCCGCTCGCCGTGACAATGCAGGACAAGATACCGGCAGAAAAACTGCGGCATATTTTTTTAACGTTCACTTATTATATCCACCTTTCCCGCAAAAGCGTGAAATAAGAGCTTGTTCACATATGATCTGCGCATAGACCGCAGTATACTATGCTAACAAGTTCTGAATTAAGGCACAACAAAAAAACCGAAAATATTCCGGCAGCAGGGCATAGAAATATTATAAAAAATTAAGGAATCACTGATTAAATCCAGTGCGCAGATTGCGCAGTCAGATTTTTCGTCAGATTGTATAGAAATGACGCAGGAATGC